>NZ_BMQN01000021.1 GCF_014648135.1 Deinococcus sedimenti
ATTCCCGGTCTGCGACCAGCACCTTCCAGCGCGCCGCTGGAAGGTGCTTCAGCAGGCGAGCGACCAGTCGCTCGCGTGTGGATGTGTTGCTGTTGCCACTGTGGGGAATGGCTTCCCAGACGAGAGGAAGCGTGAATCCCTGCAGGACGACACCCAGCACCAGAAGGTTCAAGGGTTGGGTGCCATGCTCCCAGTTCGTACGGTCCATGGCGAAAACCAACTTGCCTGGGGGGAGGAGAGGAAGGAGGACGTCGAGAAACACCTCGCCCGTCAACTGTTGATCCTGAAAGCACCGTTGTAGTCGCATTTTTCTGGCTTCTGGCGACACGTCGCTGGGCAGGAAAGCCCCCAAGCATCTGTGGCATGTGGATTGAGCCTGAATCAGCGCTTCAACAACGTCTGAGACACGCTGAAGCGTGTCTCGGCGGAGGAAGGGCAGTCGGGCTTTCAACAGATCGGGCAGAAGGGTAGGCTGTTCTGGAGCGGCATCGTGGATCGTCACAGACCGGTGATGCCGCTCTTTTGCTGCTTCGGATGTGACCCAGAGCAGGACTCCGCGAACTGCGTCTCAGGCGATCAGAATCGAAGATGTCCGGTACTGAACGCTTATGCCACGAGCTGAGCTTTGACATGACGCAGTAGCTTGAGGACAGGCATGAGTTCTCCCGACGTCATGGCTGAGAACACGAGAGAATCAAGGTGCGGGTGAAGCTGAGACAGGTGGGCTGAAGTCAAACCGGGGTGGGCGATGAGAGTCCGGAGGGTCTGTTCAGGGCAGCCGGGGAGTTCTGAATCTGATAGGAGAGGTGACTGGGACGTCATGCGTGGCATCCTATGGCGGCCATGCATGACAGAATTTTCCTTTCTGCGGTAAATCATCCGCAGCATAATTGGTTAGTCTATTCGACTCAGATAAAATGAGTTTTTCAGGACTAAGCTCATGTGAAATACTCATGTGGTGCTGAAGGTTCTGACAACTATTGTGATGCTGCTCATTCTATCGGCGGGTCAGGTTTACGGTCTCAGCGGTTGGCCCGCTCCCGCAGTTGACCCATGCCATTCCAATCCAGTGGGGGTGTGCTCTGACCCGGAACCATGGCTTGGTGGAAGTGGTACGAAAATCTAAGGGTACCGCAACTACAATCTGGATAATTATAAATATATTATCAACACTCATCGAGTGAGATAAGAAATGCGATTCTGTCAAAATTAATAACTGAGGTATGGGCTAGTATGCACACTCCCGAGAATCTTGATGATTTTGGACAATATGGCAGCTGGTTGGCCCAGTGTGAGGAGGAGAATATTGGATCAAATGAAATCGCCGATCTGCTTGCTGAATTAAACGACCCATTAGCTGATTTTAGAGCGGCGGTGATACTGCTGACCGTTCAGCCAGTAGACTCAGAGCGAATCTTTGCACTTCTGGAGTCCGCATCGCAACGTGGTGATGATTTACTCAGGACTCTCATTCGAGCCTGGCGCGTGTTCTCGGATGTGCACATAAATTATAGTAACAACACAATCACATCATCCTTTGTTCACGGTACATTCGAGATTTATGAGGATATATCCCAGAAATTACAGGTTTTCTCTGATCATCCCATGAAACGCGAGGCTGACCTTAAGGTTCAGCAGATGACTTTGGGATCTTACCAGATACTTGAAAACCCTGAGATGATTTTAGAATCGTCTAAGCGCGTCTACCAATCGGCCCTGGCTTTCGAAAATGCTGCTATTGAAGTGAGTTTTCGAGTTCTATACTCAGACTCATTCGCCATGCTGTCACGCTGGGGTGAAAGCGCAGTATTGCTCTCCCGTCCAACAGAGCAGAAAAACGCACCTATGCTTACTCAACGGCTCTCGGTGGCTCTTTTCAATCTCGGTAATATCAGCCGGGCGCAGGCGGTACTCAGTCGCTACCGTCAGGAAACTGGCACGAACGAACTGCTGAACATGGAGCAGATGATCGACTCAATGTATGGACGCGCGGATTTCAACCGGGCGAACCTGACCACAACCCACCGCCGCTATGGCTGGACAGTTGACGCGATGCTACTTATGGGACGGGCCTCTGCCGCGCCGCCCTACGGCAAGAGCCTGCAGGCGTCCAATGAGTCGTTGAGGGAAGTTCTGAAACTGTCAGAGGAAGCGCTGACCCGAGATGTGGGTGAGGGTGACCGACTGTACGTTGCCTGGGTGCGTGCCCGGTGTCGTCTGCTGTTGGGGGAATATGGCGTTGCTCTGTCCGAGCTTTCCGCATTGCCGACCGTAGGGCGGCAGGATCTGTACAATCGAGTGACGCTGTGCGCGCTGGAACTGGAGTGCCTGATGCTTCCCCTGAGTCAGGGACCATCGTCTCTAGCCGAAGTAGAACGCAAATTCAGGGAGATCTTCCAGGACGTCAGAACAATTCCATTCGCGGATGCGGATGGTCTGGTCGCCCTTGTGATGCGTTGGCATCCGATGGCGGCAGCCTACGCCGCGTTGATGCCCAACCCTCTGCGGGAATTCACCCCTGCCCTCGATCTGTTGCTCAGGGTGTCGGACAAAGCGACCTGGCAGGGTAACAGCGTTCCCCCACAGCTGATCGCTCATCTGATCAGGTGGCACCTGCGTGTTCCAGTCCTGAATACCGCCCTTTCAGGGAACGCAGCATATCAGGTAGCCAAGTTGATCAGACAGGTGGGGGAAGCGACGGTGTGGGGACCTGTCCTCCCGCTGCTCCCCATGATCGTGGCGCTCTCGCGGGGTGGTGACGCGCATCTGGAGGCGGCGCGCCGGGCGTGGCGGGACTTTGGGATGCTGCCTGGGTCGCACCGTGATCCACAACTGGCGGAAGTCGTGGAGGTCTGGCGCGCAGTGGTGGAGGGCGAGCGGCCCTTCCGGGAGGGGTTGCGGGCGCTTCAGGACCTCTAGGCTGTCGTGCGTGTGGTCATGCGCCCGCTCGTGAAGGGCTTGGGTCAGGGTTTCGTGGTGCCTTCGGTGGCGCGGACGAAGTCCACCAGTTTGAGGATGGCGGCAGCGTCGTACGGGTTGGGAACGCGGTAGGTGTTCACGAAGATGGACGGCGTGCTGTTCAGTTGCAGGGCTGCCGCTTCCCGGATGTTGGCGTCGACGTTGGCCTTGCCGAGGCCTTCGGCCAGGCAGGTGCGGAACGTGTCGCCGTTCAGGCCAGTGCTGAGTGCGGCGGCGATCAGGGCCGGGTTGGGATTGGCCTGAATCCAGCTGGAGTTGGCGAACAGCTGATCCTTATACTCCCAGAATTTGTTCTGCTGCGCGGCGCATTCGGCTGCTTCGGCTGCGGCTCGCGCCTGCGGGTGAATCTGTTCGAGGGGCAGGTGGTGGAATTCCACGCGGACGTCCGCTGGCAGGTTGGCCAGCAGTGTGGGCCAGGTCTGCCGTTCGAACTGCTGGCAGTACGGGCACTGGAAGTCACTGTAGATCCGCAGGATGAACGGCACTTTGCCTGGGCTTCTGGCGGGCAGGGCGTTGGCGGTCGGGATGGTCAGTCCCACGTTCAGTTTCGTGTACTGGACTTCCACGGTCAGGACGCCGCCCTTGGCGCGGATGCTCATCTGGTACGGTTCCGCGAAGGCCTGAACGCCGTCCGTGAGTTTGGCCGCGATGTCGGCGCGGTTCAGGTAGCCGGTGACGGCGTCGGCGAGGGCCTGACCATAACCGGTGTAGGCGCCGGCCAGTTCACCCGCGCGGGTTTTGGCAGCCTGTTGCCGGGCCAGCTGTGCGGGGGTGGGAACGGCGCTGGGCGTGACGTAGGGAATGAGGATGGTGGCTTCGAGCGCGTAGCCGGCGCGTGTGCGCAGGACCAGGCGGGTGCCGTCGTTCAGGGTGAGGGTGCCGGAGGTGCCGATGCTTGCCCCGGCGAAGGCTGGATCCGCGAGGACGGAACTGGTGGTGCGGCCCACCTGCGCCCCGGCCATTCCCAGCAGAAGTGCGGTGCACAGGCCTAGAAAACGCTTCATGCCCGTCAGCGTAGCCCGCGTGATCGCACGACATTGGCACAGGGGCACGCGCGGCCTGTCGGCACCACCCGACTGGGGGGGAAGCAGTCGAACAACCCCCTGGGGTAAGGGTGGTGTAAGAGAATGATCGGAAAGGTGAGTACACGATGATCTTCTGCCGCACAGCGCCTATTCAAGGGCTCGCCCGCCTGATCTGGGGGGTGGCCCTGCTGCTCCTCTGGCTGTGGGCGCCGGGTGCGGCGGCGCAGACGCAGTACGGTCCGGTGAACGTGGTGACCCGTTACGACCAGTCGTGTGCCGGCTTCCGGTACGGTGGCGTGCTGAACTGCACGGCGAAGGAATTCACGGTGAGTGCTGATCTGAACACGGCCGACGGCACTCCACCGTTCTGCGTGGCTGGCTCGACCATGATGGTCGACCTGACCCTCTCGCTGACCTCTTCAAACACGGACCGGTACGACTTCGGGATTTTCGTCGGCAAAGGTGGGAATGATCCCGGGAATTACTACGCGCCGAATCTGGCCAATCCATCCACGCTCTGTACCACGGGTGTGCTTCCCACGCCGCCACCCAGCGGTCAGCCTCTGATCTTCAATGCGCTGGCCGATACGTGTGGCGACCTGAAGAAGACGAGTTCGGCCGTGCAACTGCTGACCATGCGGAACGTGCCCGTGTTCTGCGACGGTGGTACGGGCCAGAGTGTGGGGGTGCCCTACCTGATCGCCTGGGGCCAGAACGAGGGGGATTACAGCAAGGTGGGTGGCTGCACGCCCGACAACGTGGAGGCCGGCGCCCCCTCCAAATGTCAGTCCGGTGTGGCGTCGGTCAGCGTGCGGGTCGGCACGGTGCAGATGCCCATCCAGGCGGGCGGTTACGTCGAGCTGACCAAACAGACCCTTCCCGACGGAGATCCGCAGACGTTCACGTTCACGGCCACAGCGCCGAACGGGACGTACCTGGGGTACTCGTACAAGGCCGCGGACGGCAGCTATTCCAGCATCACGCCCGTCGCGCCCAGCGCGTCCGGATCCACCTCCACGACCGTGACGCTCAAGGACGACCAGTCGGTCCGGGTCTATATGTCCGTGAGCAGCACCGTCCAGACCCTCAGCCTCACCGAGGCGGGCACCGCAGGCTGGGAGAACGGGGCAGACATCAGCTGCGCCAACGTGAAGGGCACCGTACCGATCACGAAGGTCGCGCCCCGGACCGTCACGGCTTCGCTCAGCACCACGAACGCGGCCGCCACCTGCACCTTCACGAACACCAAATCCGCGCAGGTGACGCTCGCCAAGAGCCTGCCCGCGCGGGTGAACGCCGCCGACCAGTTCACCGTGAGTGCCAGTAGCGCCACCGGCAGCATCGTCGGTCCGGCCTCGGCCACCACCAGTGGAACGGGAACCACGGCCAGCACGACGTTCCTGGTCACGCCCTACACGGCGGCCAGTCCCAACACCGTCACCCTGACGGACACCGTCGCGAGCGGCAACAGCGCCTCCGCGACCCACTACACGCCCAGCCTGACCTGCACGGGCAGCGCCGGAAGTTCCAACGGGACCCTGCCCACCAACCTTGCCGCCTCCACCGGGACGGTGCAACCCACCCCGGGAAGTACGCTGAGCTGCACGTTCACGAACCGGCTCCCGACCCTGACGATCACCAAGGCCGTGTCCGCCACCTACCTGAAGTACGACCGGCAGACCAGCGGGTCGTTCCAGCCGAAGCCGGGCACCCTGACGTATACGGTGACCGTCGCCAACACCGACGCGGTCGCGCGCACCGTGCAGATTACCGACACGCTGCCAGCCGGCCTGCAGAACATCACCGTGCAGGACAGCAGCGGAACGGCCGTGCCCCTCACCACCACGGCCGGCGCGACCCTCACCCAGCCGGTGGCGGGCTCGGCCACGACCGGCACCGACATCCGCTGGACGGCCGGCGACCTGAACGTCGGGGAGACCCGCACGTACACCGTCACCGCCACCCCCTCCACCCTGGGCAGTGCCCCCAGCCCAGGTCTGAGCGCCGTGCAGAACGTCGTCACGCTGAGCGCCGCCAATCAGGTGGGCACCAGGAGTGGTTCAGCCAGCACGAACGTGATCTTCCCGGTCATGACCAAGTCCGTGCAGAACCTGACGCAGAGCACCGCCGCGGGCACCAGCACCACCGCGCTGCCCGGGGACCGCCTGCGCTACTGCATTGAGGCCCGCAACGCCGGCTCGGTCACCCTGAACACCTACACCATCACCGACGAGTTCCCGGCCAACACCACCTTCGAGACCGGCAGCGCCAGCCTGACCGTCGTCCCCACCGCACCGGGCACCGTGACGTCCGGCGCCACCCAGGTCAGCGGAACGGTGGCCAGCTTGGCTCCGAACGACACGGCGACCCTCTGCTTCAACGTGAAGGTGAAGTGACCCGCGCAACGCTGATGTAACGGCGTCTCCCGTACCGTCAGAGCAGACATTCACTGCACAGGGGGCACGTATGACCAAGGGCACCGCACGGCACCGTTTCTTCCTCCACCTCTCCCTGGGGCTCAGTCTGGTCTGCGCGGCCAGCGCGCAGACCACCCAGTCCGGCCTCATGCCACGCCTGCTGCTGCCGGACGCCCTGAAACTGAAGTTGCAGACCGTCCCGAACTTCGGCGCGGCCCCCATCTTCCGCACGCTGGACGCCGCCGCCAGCACCCGCTTCCTGAACGGTAACACCCTGTGGCTGACCAGTCAGAGCATCGAGGCCAACCGCCAGGCCCGCATTCAGACGTTCAATGCCAGCCTCGCGAGATTGCAGCCGCTGGCCAGTCAACCTCGCGTTCAGGCGGTCCTGAAAGCGGCGGCGACACGGGGACTCGACGAGCCGGTGCTGAACGTCCAGACGAGAAGTGGTCCGATCACCGTGAAGCTCATGAGCGCAGACGTCGGCGCGAACCTCGCCGCGGCAGCCCTCGATCAGAACCCCGAAGCGAACGGGCAGACGGCCGCCACGCAGATGGCCCGGACATTCAAGGTCGACCCGGCGCAGGTGCAGCGTCTGGCCCAGGCACCCGCTGCGCAGCGGCAGGACGTGGCCGTGCGCGTGAACACGGAACTGTCACGGCTGTTCACGCGGCCCCTCACGGCCCTCAACCCGGCCGGCAGTGGCAGCGGCCTGGACGCCTCACCGGCCGGGTGCGCGCCCGCCGCAAGCGGCCTGGTGGCCCGCTACGACTTCCCCATGAAGAAGAACCTGCCGGCGGTGAAGAACCAGGGAGCGCGCGGCACGTGCTGGGCGTTCGCCACGGTCGGCGCGGCCGAAACCCTGATCCGCACCCTGTACGACCGGCGCGTCGACCTGAGCGAACAGGACTACGTCGCGTACTCGAAACTCCGCTACGGGACCCCCACCGACGGGGACGGCGCCGACCCCTACCGGATCATGCAGTGGAACGCAGCGAACAGCTACCGGTTCGCGTACGAGAACGTCTGGGAGTACAACCAGAGCGGCAGTCGCGTCGCCACCGAGACGCCCAGCAAGTCCGGGAAGTTCACGTACCAGAAGTCCTGCCAGGGCTACCCACACCAGGACCAGTGCGAGGACAGCGTCTCGCAGGCCGAGACCGGCTGCCTGATCACCGACGGCAAGACGGTCTGCGGAGCGCAGATCCCGTCCTCCCGCACGAACTACGGCCTGAACACCGACGCCCTGCGGGACTCCTGGAACTGGACCCAGAAGGACGGCGGGATGGGCTGGGCGGTGTTCGCGCTGGGTTTCGGCACGCCCGTGATGCTGCTGCACGACGCCCGCTACCTCCAGGCCGACTCGCGCGGCTTCGTGGGCGACCTGCCGTACGACGTGGTGTCCCACCCGGTCGAGCAGCCGAACGGCAGCGTCAAGCAGGAGAAGAACGCCGAGCAGGACGTGAACTGGTGGAACCACATCGCCCTGCTGGTCGGGTACATCGACAACGCGCGCCTGCGTCAGGTGATGCCCGGCGCGCCCGACGGTCCGGGCGGCGGCTACTTCATACGCCGTTTAGGGTTGGGCAAGGTTGTGAGCGAGTATGGCCAGGACGACACGGAGACGGAGCGACCGCAGCGTTTTCGTCTGCACGGAGCGAATCTGAGCCTCGACCAAACCAGAGAACACCGTTTCAATGCGTTTTCGCAATCGAGGGTGGCGGCCTGGCCGCCACCCCGTGTCATACCGGGTATTACTCTTCGGTGGGAACACGTAGCCCAGGCAGCAGTACCCCTTATCACCGATGATGCGTGGCCCGCCGAAGTCGGGCCACCGCCGGTTGAGCTCGTAGCTTACGGTCGTATCGTGCAAATTGGCTGGTCGGATCAGATACTGCACGATGGCACCTGAAGCGGTTACCCACGCGTGCAACTTGTATCCGTAGACGTCTCCCTGCGTGCCGTAACCCCAACGAGCACCGGGAAACGAACACCGCTTCCCCCGTTTGGGTCGGCAGACGGGCAGAGGCATGGAATCAACGATCACTTCCGTGCAGGACTGTAACGGGGTGGCGACCGCTTCAAGTCGTTCAAGCAATCGCTGTCCCCGGGTATACGCCTGCGTGTAGGAGGGAAGATCGTGTCGATCTTCCCTCAGGATGTTCCACCAGATGGACGGGAATGGATGTTTGAAGACCAGTCGGCTGAGCAACAGGGCGACCAGCAGGGCGTCACTCAATTTCTGGTGCGAACACCGCTTGAGATCACTGAAATACCGTTTGGCCCAGCGGTGAAGCTGACGGATGACGGCTCGTCGGCCTAAACTGTGATGGAGACGGTATCTAGCCATACCGTCTCCATTTTTTGCTTTCTGGGAGCCATTGAACAGGTCATAGCGCGAGCCCTAAACGAGGTTTCATCATGAAGAACTCCTGGAGTTCCTGCTGGGCCGACGGAGGATACATCTACCTGTCGTGGAACTGGGTGAAGAAGTACGCGGGTGGCCTGTACTTCGGGCAGCGCGTCACCCAGAACTGACCGTGGTGTCCAGTTGAGTCGAGGGGCCAATATCGTTCCATTCGACGGCACGGGAAACCGATGTGAGGAGCTCAATTCAGCGGCCCTGAGGGTCATCCGCACGTCCTGGCTGCGGTCAATACCCCCTGCAGGCGGCGTGCCGAACCAAGAGAAATAGAGGTGCGCCGCCCTGTGGCTGGGCGGCGCACGGTCCTGACGGTTCGGTTCAGTCCTTGACGAGTTCGATGTCGGCCAGTTCGCTGATGGGCAGGCCCCACTGGTTCATCGCGTCGAAGAAGGGATCGGGGTCGAGCTGCTCGACGTTCCACACGCCGGGCTGCATCCACTCGCCCTGGAGCATCAGCATCGCGCCGATCATGGCGGGCACGCCGGTGGTGTAGCTGACGCCCTGCGCCTGCACCTCGCGGTAGCAGTCGGCGTGGTCCTTGACGTTGTAAACGAAGTGCACCTTGGGCTGGCCGTCCTTGCCGATGCCTTTGGCCTGCACGCCGATGCAGGTCTGGCCACTGTACCCGGCGGCGAGGCTTTCGGGGGCGGGGAGCACGGCTTTCAGGAACTCGATCGGGGCGACTTTCATGCCGCGGAAGTCGATGGGTTCGATGCTGGTCATGCCGATGCCCTCGAGGACGTTCAGGTGCTTGATGTACGCCTCACCGAAGGTCATCCAGAAGCGGGCGCGCTTGATGGTCGGGAAGTGCTTGACGAGGGACTCGAGTTCCTCGTGGTACAGCACGAAGCTCTTGCGGGTGGCGACTTTGGGGTAGTAGATGTCCTGGCTGATTTCCAGGGGCTGGGTTTCGACCCACTGGCCGTTTTCCCAGTAGCGGCCGTTGGCGGTGATCTCGCGGATGTTGATTTCCGGGTTGAAGTTCGTGGCGAAGGCCTTGCCGTGGTTGCCGTTGTTGCAGTCCACGATGTCCAGGTAGTGGATTTCCTGGAAGTGGTGCTTGGCGTGGTGCGCGGTGAACGCCTGGGTGGCGCCGGGGTCGAAGCCGCAGCCGAGCAGCGCCATCAGGCCCTTCTCCTTGAAGCGGTCCTGGTACGCCCACTGCCAGGAGTACTCGAACTTGGCGACGTCCTTGGGTTCGTAGTTGGCGGTGTCGAGGTAGTGCACGCCGGTTTCCAGGCAGGCGTCCATGATGGTCAGGTCCTGGTAGGGCAGGGCGACGTTGATGACCATCTTGGGTCCGAAGTCGTTGATCAACTTGACCAGTTCGGGCACGTTGTCCGCGTCGACGGTGGCGGTGGTGAACACGGCCTTGCTGTCGGGCATGTGCTCTTTGATCTCGGCGACGATCTTGTCGGCCTTGGCGACGGTGCGGGTGGCGATCAGCACTTCGGTGAAGACGCTGTCGTTCTGGGCGCATTTCTTGGCGACGACGTTGGCGACGCCGCCCGCTCCGATGATGATGACCTTGCTCATGGGGGTCAGTGTACCCTGCCTGCCCGCGGCGCTAGGGTGAGGGGGTGAGTCCGCGTCCCCGCCCGCCCGTCAGACCGTCCGCCAAACCAGCTGCCCAGCCGTCTGCCCAGCCGGGGGGGCCGGGGTTGCGGGCCGCCGGGGAACTGCGCGAGGTGACGCCGGAGATGAGGGCGCGCAGTCTGCGGACGTTCGTGGCGGTGCTGGTGGTGTTCTTCGCGCTGGTGGGCGGGGTGGTGGCGACGCTGGCGTGGCAGGGGCGGGGCGTGCGGGACTACGCGGCGCGCGTGGCGGACGCTGTGCTGGCGGGGAAGCCGTCGCCGAACGTGGGGTTCACGCAGGCGTGCGTGGACGCCGTGCCGGGGCCGTTGCCCGCGCAGGCGCAGTCGTGCGAGGTGCGTGTGGAGGACGGTGCGGCGCGCGTGACGGTGGGCGTGCAGGGTGGGCGGTCGTACGTGATCGGCCGCCGTCCGTGAGAATGGCGTGAGGGTGGGCTTCATGGAAGTCTGACGTCCCCCTCACTTTATTGAGAAGCATTCCTATTAAGTTTGGGGGGTCCGAGCCTCCCCGCCACCTCTCTCCTCCAGGAGTGCGCCATGCCCGAGAAGAACCCCGCGTCCTACGCCCCCACCGAATCCCCCGACATGCAGACCACCATGCCCCAGGCCCCCGGCGCGCCCCTGACCAACCACTCCGGGAATCTGGTCCCCAGCAACACCAACAGCCTCACCGCCGGACAGCGCGGCCCCGTGCTGCTGCAGGACTGGCACCTGCTCGAACGCATGGCGCACTTCAACCGCGAACGCGTCCCCGAACGTGTCGTGCACGCCAAGGGCAGCGGCGCCTTCGGCACCTTCCGCGTCACGCGCGCCATCCCGGAACTCACGGTCGCCAAGATCTTCCAGAAGGAAGGCACCGAGTGCCGCATGCTGGCCCGCTTCAGCACCGTCGCCGGGGAGAAGGGCTTCGCCGACACCGTCCGCGACCCGCGCGGCTTCGCGCTGAAGTTCTACACCGAGGACGGCAACTGGGACCTCGTGGGCAACAACACCCCCATCTTCTTCGTGCGTGACCCCATCAAGTTCCAGGACTTCATCCACAGCCAGAAACGGCACCCCGTCACCGGGCGGCGCAGCAACGCCATGCAGTTCGACTTCTGGGGTCTGCGCCCCGAGAGCCTGCATCAGGTCATGTACCTGTTCGGCGACCGCGGCCTGCCCCGCTCCTTCCGGTTCATGAACGGCTACTCCAGCCACACCTACAGCCTGTGGAACGACAAGGGCGAGCGCTTCTACGTGAAGTGGCACTTCCACAGCCAGCAGGGCGTGCAGAACCTCACCGAGGACGTCGCCGCGCAGGTCGCCTCGAAGAACCCCGACTACCACTTCCAGGATCTGTTCGACGCCATCGAACGCGGCGAGCACCCCAAGTGGACCGTCAGCATCCAGGTGATGCCCGAGAAGGACGCCGAGACGTATCACATCAACCCCTTCGACCTCACCAAGGTCTGGCCGCACGCGGACTACCCGCTGATGCAGGTCGGGGAATTTGAGCTGAACGAGAACCCCCAGAACTACTTCGCCGAGATCGAGCAGGCTGCGTTCGAGCCCAGCAACCTCCCGCGTGGCTTCGGGGCCAGCCCCGACAAGATGCTCCAGGCGCGCCTCATGAGCTACGCCGACGCGCACCGCTACCGCATCGGCATCAACTACGCCGCGCTGCCCGTCAACAAGGCCGCCTGCCCGGTCATGACCTACCACCGCGACGGCCAGACGCGCTTCGACGGCAACTTTGGCGGCACGCCCGTGTACGAACCGAACTCCTACGGTGGTCCCGCCGTGGCGGACGGCACCCCGCAGGAGCCCGCCCTGCCGCTGGGCGGCCTCGCCGACCGCTACGGCTGGCCCGAGGACGACGCCGACCTGTACGGCCAGCCACGCGACCTGTACCGCGTCATGAGCGAAGGCGAACGCGGCCGCCTCGCCATGAACTTCGCGGGCGCCCTGGCCGACGTGCCTGCCTTCATCGCCGACCGCTTCATCGGCCACCTCGAACAGGTGTCCAGCGAACTGGCCGGGAACGTCCGGGACGGCATCAAGCAGAAGAAGGCCGAGGGGCACCCGGAACTCAGCGGCATCCTCACCGAGACGCACACCAACGCCGCCGGGGGCGACCAGACCCCCTCGCGCGAGATGGTCGTCGGCGCCGACGACTGACCCGCCCCGCCAGCAGGCCCCCGGATCGGATGATCTGGGGGCCTGCTGATGGTTACCGGCGCCCCTGAGGAATCCCGGGACACCACACCTGGGTTCAAGGGCGCGCTGCACAGGGTTGAGCTGCCGTGCGACTGCGGCCGCAGCAGGCCAGGTCAGGCCACGCTGCCCGCTCCGCGTTCCGAATCGCCCAGACGGGCCTCCCAGCGCAGCAGGCACGCCGTCAGCTGACCCATCAGCGCCGGGAAGCTCTGCTCCTTCACGAGGTACTCGTCAGCGCCCAGGCTGAACGCCCGGGCCAGATCGGACTCATGACTGGAATTGCTGAGCAGCACGACCGGCAGGTCCACGAGCGCTGATTGCGCCCGCAGCTGCCCCAGCACATCGTAACCGTCCAGGAACGGCATGTTCTGCTCCAGCAGCACCAGGTGCGGCGGCAGGGTGTGGCGGCTCAGCAGGCCGGGCAGCAGGGCCCGGCTGTCCGTGCAGCGGGCCAGCTGCCAGGGGCGCGCCGCCTGAGCCAGGGCGACCTCGATCAGTTCCGCTTCCTGGTCGTCGTGGGTGACCATGAGAATCCGCACGCCGCTCATGACGTCCAGTGTGCACAGTACCCGGCGCAAAATCTGGAAAAATCCTGCACCGGACATTCATCCGCCTGGGGGGTCCGCCGGAGGGGGGTGACATACAGTGCGGGCATGATTGCCGCCTTCCTGAATCCCGAGGGGACCCTGCTGCACGCCGGGTCCGACGAGCTGGACCGCGTCGCGTCGGGCCTGTCGAGCCTGCTGCGCGCCGCTGAGCTGATTCCCGTGACGGCGCTGGATGAGGAGGCGCTGCTGAACGTGCCCGCCGCGTTCACGTCCTGGCAGGTGCTGCTGCACGGCGCGGTGCTGCTCGACCCGGACGGCGCGGAGGACCCCGCGTGGCGCCGCCTGACCGTCGAGACGCTGGACGCCGCGCAGGGCGCGCTGGAACTGGCCGCGCAGGCCGCCGGGCACGTCAACGCCCTGGCGCAGCTGGACCTGGACCTGACCCGCACCGAGCGGCACGGGCGGCTGCTGCGCGTGGAACTACGCCACCCGTACGGCCTGCCCCGCCCGCTCGATCAGGCCGAGCGGGAACTGCGCGACTGGCTGGCCGAAGGACCGCTACGGGACACCCTGCGGCTGGAACGCACCCCGGACGCGCTGCGGCTGCTGCCGCGCGACCTGCGCCCGGAACTCGCGGTGAACTACCTGCTGTCGCAACTGGACGCCGAGTTCACGCTGGGCGTCAGCGCCCTGCCGGGCGACGCGGCGTTCCTCGCACTGTGCGACTACGCGATGGTGCCCGGCAGCGCGGACCTCCTCGACCCCGCACCGGCCGAACGGGACGACGAGGAATAATACGGACTCCGGTTGGATGGCTTGCAAAGCCGTTCAACCCGAGCGGATGCGAGTGGGAGCAGAACGGGTTCCGGGCGTGGAGTTGGCAACCCGGTGTTGTTCCGGGTTGTCAGCGAAGCAGACGGAACCCGTATGAACGGGAGGGGGCGCGGTTGCTGTGGGACTGCGCCCCCCCTCGCTGTGACCGTCAGTCGGTGTCGGGCAGCGTCTCGCGCCACTCCTGCGTCAGGGTCAGCGTGACCTGCGTGCTCAGGTCGGCGCTGCTCTGCCCGACGTGCAGGACGTACTCGCCGGGGTCGGCCACCCATGCCTGACCCGCCACGTCGAAGTACGCGAGGTCGCGCGGGGTGACGGTCAGCACGGCGTCCCCGGTCTGGCCGGGGTTCAGGTGCACCTTCGCGAAGGCGCGCAATTCCTTCAGGGGGCGGTCCACGCGGCCCTGAGGGGGCTGCACGTACAGCTGCGCGACGGTGCTGCCGGGCCGTTCGCCCGCGTTCGTGACCGGGACCGTCACGGTCGCCGTGCCCTGCGGGAACGCCGGGGCGTGCAACTGCGCGGTGCCCAGCGTGAAGGTCGTGAAGCTCAGGCCGAAGCCGAACGGGAACATCGGCGTGACGCCCGAGCGGTCCACGTGGCGGTACCCGGTGTACAGGCCCTCGCGGTACTCGACGCGGCCATCCTCGCCGGGGTACTGCACGTCCGGCGTGAGCGGGTGGGTGGGGTCGTCCGCCAGGGAGTGCGGGAACGTCTGCGGGAGGCGGCCCCCAGGTTCGGCCAGTCCGGTCAGGACGTCCGCGACGGCGTGCCCGACCTCCTGCCCGGCGAACCACGCCTGCATCACGGCGGGCACGCGGCTGAGCCACGGCATCTCGACCGGGCCGCCTGTCTGGAGGACCACCACGACGTTCGGATTGACGTCCAGCACGGCCCCCACCAGCGCGTCCTGATCGCCGGGCAGGGTGAGGCCCGCGCGGTCCACGCCCTCGGTCTCCCACTCGCCGGTCGTGCCGACGCACAGCACCACCCAGTCCGCCTGCGCGGCCAGGGCGACGGCGCGGGCCAGCCGGTCCCCGTCCGGACGGGCGCGGAAGCCCACCCGCACCGCGTTGAACGGCGTGATGCCGATGTCCATGACGTGCGGCGTGTACTCCACGCTCAGCGTGTGTCGCCCGGCACTCAGGTGAACGGGCGCGCGGCGCTCGCCGGACCCGAACGAGAAGTACAGCTCCCCGACCTGCCAGTCCTCCCAGTTGTTCACGGTCAGCTGCCCGTCCACCGACAGGCGACTCAGGCCCGCGCTGCCCAGGCTCACCTCGTACTGGCCGTCCTGTGGGGCGTCCACCGTGACAATCAGGGTCGCGTGGAACGCGTCGGGGTTCACGCCGTCCGGCAGGCCGAAGAACATCACCTCCGCCTGCGGGCGCGTGTCCTGCCCGATCACCGGGCCGCCCGCCTGATCGCGGTACTCGATGCGCGTCTCGACCTGCGGCACCGGCAGGTACCGCTCGTGCCCGGTGCCCTCGGCGCTGCCGACCACGCTCACGCGGCCCCCCTCGCGCAGGCCCTCGGCAGGGGAGACGCGGCGGTGGGCGTTCATCTGCGCGCTGCCGCCGCCCATTACCTGCGCGGCCTCGGCGTTCGGGCCGATCACCGCCACCCGCACCCCGGCGGGCAGCGGCAGTGCGGCGCCGCTGTTCTTCAGCAGCACCAGCCCCTCCGCCCCCGCGCGGCGGATCAGGGCGCGCGTCTCGGGGTACTCGGTGTCGCGCTCGTGATCGTCCGCGACGTCCAGCGGCTCGGTCAGGGTGCCGGTGCGCGCGAGCAGGTGCAGCACCGCCCGCGCCCGCTCACGCACGCCCGCGCGGACCTCCGGGTCGGCCTGCGCCTGCTCCAGCAGCGGCTTTCTGGCCACCGCCGGGCCGGGCATCTCCAGATCCAGGCCCGCCAGGACCCCCTCGGCCGCCGAGTGCGTGCCGCCCCAGTCGCTCATGACCAGCCCCGAAAAGCCCCACTCGCGCCGCAGGACCTTCTGCAGCAGCCACGGGTGCTGCGAGCAGTACGGGCCGTTCAGGCGGTTGTACGCGGTCATGATCGCCCACGGCTGGGCCTCCTTCACCACGATCTCGAAGGGCCGCAGGTACAGTTCCCGCAGCGTCCGCTCGTCGATCACCGAATCGATGGTGCCGCGCTGGAATTCCGACTCGTTCCCCGCGAAGTGCTTCGGCGTGGCGCCCACCCCGCCCGCCTGCAGGCCCTGGATGTACGCCGCCGCGAGCCGCCCGGTCAGGATGGGGTCCTCGGCGTAGTTCTCGAAGTTCCGGCCGTTCAGCGACGACCGGAACACGTTGATGGTCGGCGCGAGCAGCACCGTCGCGCCCTTGTCCCGCGCCTCGCGCGCCAGGGACGCCCCGACCTCGCGCAGCAGGTCCGGGTTCCACGTCGCGCCCAGCGCGATGCCCACCGGGTACGCCGCCGTGCGCCGCCCCCCGATCAGCGGCCCGCCGCCCCGCACGCCCGCCGGGCCGTCACTCACCTTCAGCGGGGGAATGTTGAGGCGCGGCACGGCGGCGGTGCGCCACGCGTCCGCGCCGGACAGCAGGGCCACCTGCTCCTCCAGCGTCAGCTGGTTCAGCAGGGCGTCGGGATCGGTCAGGACAGGCGTGTGGGTCATGGGGTACCTCGGGAGTGCAGGACAGGACGCTGAAACGGTTCAGTGATGTCCGGCAGCGTACACCCGAAACCGTTTTCACGAAAGCGGCCTGTCCGGACCACCCCACTCCCGCACCCGCCCCAGCCCGCCCCCGCGTCAGCGGCGGTTCGTCTTCCCGAACAGCCCGTCCGCTGGAGCCGGGGCCACCGCCTGCCCGATCACGTCCAGGATCTCCGCGAGGGTCAGGGTGAACACACCCGCCTCGCCCCGGTCGGCCGCCTCGCGCCACTGGCGGTAGCCGCCCTCGTCGGTGGGCAGGGGAGCGTTCACCTGGATCAGCTCCAGCACGCTGGCGCGCACGGCGTCCGCCGTGACCGGCGCGTGCCCCAGTTCCATCTGCACGCCGCCCGGCAGGTGCGGGTTGCCCAGCCGCAGCCCGTCCAGCGCCACGTGCAGTACCGTGCCGGTCGGTTCGTCGTCACGGCGCAGGATCAGCACGGTGCTCGTGTCCTCGCCGGGGCGGGTGCGGTACGTCCAGCGCTGACCCGCCTGAAAGTCGATGTGAACATCAGGAGTCGTCATGGAACGCAGCGTACCGGGATGCTTCCGCAGGTCGCCTCGCCCGAATGACGCAGGGGCGGGTACGTCCTCTGGCCTGCACGCCGTTCAGAATCGTGGTCAGGGCCTGCGTGCGCCGGGCATAATCGCGGGCGATGACCATTCTGGTGACGGGCGCGACCGGGTTCCTCGGCGGGGTGACCGCGCGGACCCTGGCCGCCGACGGATGGAAGGTGCGCGGCCTGGGCCGGGACGCACGCAGGGGCGCGGCGCTGGAACGGGACGGTGTGCGCTTCGTGGCGGCCGACCTGCGCGTCGCGGACTGGGACGCCCTGCTGGACGGGGTGGAGGGGGTGGTGCACGCGGCGGCCCGTTCGACCCTGTGGGGGCACGCGGCGGACTTCCACGCGGACAACGTGACCCCCAGCGCGGCGTTGGCGCGCGCGTGCGCGCGGCGCGGCGTGCGGCTGGTGCACGTCAGCACGCCCAGCGTGTACAACGCCACCGGTCACATAGAACAGGTGCGCGAGGACACCCCGGTCGGCCCGCGCTTCGACAGCCTGTACGCCCGCAGCAAATGGCAGGCGGAGCAGGCGGTGCGCGCTGCGCTGCCCGACGCGACGATCCTGCGCCCACGCGGCATCTACGGCGTGGGGGACACCAGCATCGTGCCCCGGCTGGCGACGGCTCTGCGCGCGGGCCGCCTGCCGCGCCTGACCCCTGAGGAGGTCTGGACCGACCTGACCGACGTGCGCAACGTCGCCCATGCGATCACGCTGGCCCTGACCCGCCCCGCGCCCGGCGTGTTCAACGTGACCGACGGGCAGGCCATCCCGCTGTGGGCGACGCTGGACCGGCTGGCCGACACGCTGGGCGTCCCCAGACCCACGCGGCGCGTGCCCGCGCGGCTGCTGGAGGGGGTGGCGGCGGCGCTGGAACTCGGCGCGCGACTGCACCCCGACCAGCCCGAGCCGCCCCTGACCGCCAGCGGCGTACGCCTCCTGACGCGGCCCATGACGCTGGACCTCACGCGGGCCCGCGAGCGCCTGGGCTACGCGCCGGTCGTCACGCCCGAGCAGGGTTTCGCGGACGTGTTCGCCGGGCTGCGCGGAGGGGCCGCGTGACCGTCCGGGTCGTCCCACTGCGGGCCGGGTCGTGCCTGAACCTCGCGGCGATCACCGAACGCGGCGCGCCGTGGCGGGTGCAGGCGTACCCGGCGGGCTTCACGCTGATCCTGCACCCCACGCGCGGCCCCGTCCTGTTCGACACCGGCTACGGCGCGGACGTCGTGACCGCCATGCGCCGCTGGCCGGGCCTGATCTACGGCCTGATCACGCCCGTGCAGTTCGGCCCGCACGACTCCGCCCGCGAGCAGCTGCGCGTGCTGGGTTTCCCCCCGGAGGAGGTCCGGCACGTGATCGTCTCGCACCTGCACGCCGATCACGTGGGCGGCCTGCGGGACTTCCCGCACGCGACCTTCCACCTCGACCGCCGCGCCTGGGAGCCCCTGCGGGCGCTGCGCGGAGTACGTGCGGTACGGCGGGCCTTCATGCCGGAACTCCTCCCGGACGACTTCGAGGACCGCTGCGCGTGGCTGGACTTCAAGCCGGGCGGGGACGCCCTGCACCCCTTCACGGAGGTCGCGGACGTGTTCGGGGACGGTCTGCTGCGCGCCGTGCCGCTTCCCGGTCACGCGCCGGGCATGGTGGGCCTTCTGGCGCAGGAGGAGGCGGGCCTGACCGTCCTGGCCGCCGACGCCGCCTGGAGCGTCCGCGCGGGCCGCGAGGAACGCCCCGTGCACCCGCTGGCCCGCGTGGCGTTCCACGACCCCGCCCAGGAGTCTGCGAGCGGCGCGGCCCTGCGCGCCTTCCTGCACGCGAACCCCGGAGCGAGGCTGCACGTCAGCCACGACGCGCCCGAAGGCTGGACCGCCCCATGAATCTGGACGGCCCCGTGAATACGGTGCTGACCCTGCTGGGCGCGCTGGACGACGCCCGCCTGACCTTCCGCCGCCGCGCGGCGCTGGACCGGCACCAGGACCGCCTCGCGCACGGGCACCTGCGCTGGGTGGCTGCGCACAGCCCCGCCGTCGCCGCCCGCTTCCGCGCCGCCGGACTCCCGCTGAGCCGCTGGCGCGAGCTGCCACCCACCGACAAGGCCGCCATGCTCGCCACGTTCGACACGCTGAACACCGTGGGCGTCACGCTGGACCGCGCGCTGGCGGTCGGACGGCAGGCGGAACGCACCCGCGACTTCACGCCCACCCTCACCACGCCCGCCGGACCCGTCACCGTCGGCCTGTCCACCGGCACGAGCGGCACGCAGGGCGTCTTCCTCGTCAGTCGCGCCGAGCAGGCCCGCTGGGCGGGCACGGTTCTGCGCCACCTGCTGCCCGGCGGCCTGTGGGGGCTGCTGCGCCCGCAGCGGGTCGCGTTCTTCCTGCGGGCCGACAGCCCCCTGTACCGCAGCGTCCGCCGCCGCCAGCTGGAGTTCCGTTTCTTCGACCTGCTGCGCCCCCTGCCCGAACTGGCCGCCGAGGCCCAGGCGTACGCGCCCACCCTGATCGTCGGGCCGCCCGGCGTGCTGCGCGCCCTGCACCACACCGGCATCCAGTTGAATGCCCGCGTGATCAGCGTCGCGGAAGTCCTCGACCCCGACGACGAGGCCGCCCTGCGCGGCTGGGGTGACGTGGTGCAGGTCTATCAGGCCACCGAGGGCCTGCTGGCCCTGCCGTGCCCGCACGGGTCGCTGCACCTGAACGAGGCGCACGTCCACTTCGACCTCGAACCGCTCGGCGATGATCTGCACCGCCCGGTCATCACCGACCTGCGCCGCCGCGCGCAGCCGTTCATCCGCCACCGCCTCGACGACGCCCTGCGCCTGCACCCCGACCCGTGCCCCTGCGGGCAGGCCGCGCGCCGCGTGCACAGCATCGCCGGGCGGCAGGACGACGCCCTGCACCTCCCCGGACCGGCAGGGGAGAGCGTCACCGTCTGGCCGGACTTCCTGCGCGGCGCCCTCGCTGCCGTGCCGGGCCTGCGCGAGTACCGCGCCAACCAGACCGGCCCCTACCAGATCACGCTGCACCTCGACCCGCACACCCCGGACACCCAGACCCACGCCCTGCGCGCCGTCCGGGACGCCCTGCGCCGCAGCCACGCCGACCCTGATCAGCTGACCCTCGACACCCGCTCCCTCGACCCCACCCCGCCCGGCACGAAACGCCGCCGCGTCACCCGAACCTGGAGGCCCGCATGAACCCACCCGACCCCATCCTCGGCGTGCGCCTCCTCGCCACCGCACACGCCCTCCCCGCACGCCGCGTCCCCACCGCCGAAGTCGCCCGGCTGTGCCACGTCCCCGAAGCCGTCGCCCTGAAACGCAGCGGCGTCCACGAACGACGCTGGCTCTCCGGGCAGGAAACCGCCCTGACCCTCGGCACGCAGGCCGCCCGCGAAGCACTGAACCGCGCGGGCCTGAACGTCAGCGACGTGGACGTCCTCCTGAACGCCAGCGGCAGCCAACTGCAACCCATCCCCGACGGCGCCGCCCTCTACGCCCGCGAACTCGGTCTCACCGGCGCCGCCACATACTCCCTGCACGGCACCTGCCTCAGCTTCCTCCTCGCCCTCCAGCACGCCGCCCTCCTCATGCACACCCGGCAGGCCCGGCACGTCCTCATCATCAGCAGCGAAGGCGGCAGCGTCGGCCTCAACCCCAAACAACCCGAAAGCACCCTCCTGATCGGCGACGGCGCCGCCGCCATCCTCCTCGGCCCACCCACCCACCCCCGACAGGGCCTCCACGCCACCCGCATCGAAACGCACCCCGCCGGAGCCGACCACACCCGCATCACCGGCGGCGGCACCCTCCGCCACCCCAACCACCCAACCGCCACCCCCACCGACTTCACCTTCGACATGCAGGGCCTCCAGGTCCTCAAACTCGCCAGCCGCGTCGTCCCGCCCTTCCTCGAACGCCTCCGGCCCGGCCTGAGTCAGGGCCTGCCCGGCATCACGCGCGTCATCCCCCACCAGGCCAGCCAGGCGGGCCTCGACCTGCTGCGCCGCTACGGCTGGCCCGAGGAGCAGGTCGAAGTCACGCTGCGCACCCTGGGGAACGTCATCGCCGCCAGCCTTCCCCTCACGCTGCATCAGGCGGTGGAAGCCGGGCGGCTGGGCGAGGGGGATACCGCGCTGCTCGTCGGCACGGGCGCGGGGCTGATCGCGGGCGGGGTGATCTGGGAGTTGTAACGGGGTTGGTCTGTGCGGTGCCCCACCCCCCAGCCCCCATCCCCAGGGGGGACGGGGGGGCTAACGTTGGCACTGGGCAAGAGATTTGACTTGGGCGGCGTGTTGGTGTCGGGCGGTGACGGGTCCGGCTTCGACGCCATCCTTCGCCCCCGTCGCGGGCCCGCGCGCTTCGCGCACGACGGCCGGTGGGAGTCGGCGGTCAGTCGCTGTGGCGGGACGCTTCGGGCCGCTGATCGACTTTTCTCGCCTTGGCAGAAGCGTGCTCTCCTGGCTCCCCTTTGAGGGGAGCTGTCGCCGTAGGCGACTGCCTGGCACAGCTGCGAAGCAGAGGGGTCCCGCTGCGCAGCAGCCTCCCTTCCCACTCCCCACTGCCCACAACCCACTCCCCCTCCTGTACAGCACCCCGGGCCGGTTCCTGCGTGCGGGCTACGCTGGCCCTATGAGTGCGGATGGCATGCCGGAGAAGTTTGACGTGATCGTGCATCCCGCCGCGGAGTTGCGGGGGGAGTTGCGGGCGCAGCCGAGCAAGAACTACACGACGCGGTACCTGCTGGCGGCGGCGCTGGCGGCTGGGGAGTCGCGGGTGGTGGGCGTGGCGACCAGCGAGGATGCCGGGGCGATGCTGCGTTGCCTGGAGGACTGGGGTGCGGGCGTGGAGTTGGTGGGTGGGGACGCGGTGATCCGGGGCTTCGGGGCGGGGCCGCGGGAGGGTGTGACGCTCAATCCGGGGAATGCGGGGGCGGTGGCGCGGTTCCTGATGGGCGTCGCGGCCCTGACGACGGGCACGGCGTTCGTGACGGACTACCCGGATTCGCTCGGAAAGCGGCCTCAGGGGGATCTGCTGGAGGCCCTGTCGCGCCTGGGCGCGCGCGTGCAGAGTCGGGAGGGCATGTTCCCGCTGTCCATCTCGGGGCCGGTGCGGGGGGGCGTGGTGGAGGTCAGTGCGGAGCGCAGCAGCCAGTACGCGTCGGCGCTGATGTTCCTGGGGCCGCTGCTCCCGGACGGGCTGGACCTGCGGCTGACGGGGGATATCAAAAGTCACGCGCCGCTGCGGCAGACGCTGGATACGCTGGCGGCGTTCGGGGTGCAGGCGTCCGCCAGTGACGACCTGAGTCGCATCACGATCCCCGGTGGGCAGGCGTACCGCGCGGGTCGCGTGCTGGTGCCGGGGGACTACCCGGGCAGCGCGGCGATCCTCGCGGCGGCCGCCACGCGGCCCGGTGAGCTGCGCCTGTCGAACCTCCGCGAGCACGACCTGCAGGGCGAACGCGAGGCGCTGAACGTGCTGCGCGAGATGGGCGCCGACCTGACCCGCGAGGGCGACACCGTGATCGTGCGCGGTGGGCGGCCCCTGCACGCGGTCACGCGGGACGGGGACGGCTTCACGGACGCCGTGCAGGCCCTCACGGCGGCGGCGGCCCTGGCAGGGGGCACGACCACCTGGGAGAACGTGTACACGCTGCGCCTGAAGGAATGCGACCGCATCAGCGACACGCGCCGCGAACTGGAGGCGCTGGGCCTGACCGTCACCGAGACGCAGGACAGCCTGACCGTCACGGGCACGCCCAGCCTCGCGGGCGGCGTCACGGCGGATGGGCACGGCGACCACCGCATGATCATGCTGCTGACCGTGCTGGGCCTGAGCGCGCAGGCCCCGATCCGCATCACGGGCGCGCACCACATCCGCAAGAGCTACCCCATGTTCTTCCGGCACCTCGAAGCCCTCGGGGCGAGGTTCGAGTACCCGGAAGCCACGCGCGCCTGAGCGCACCGCACGCCCCCTTCTTGCACCGCGTTCAGGATGGGGGGGCAGGGGGCGCGGCGTTTCTATGCTGTGGGTCAGCTCCACAAGACCTGTTTCAGGAGGCGCAGCATGATGCAAGGTTCCCCGGACATCGTCGGTGATTCCCCCGCCTGGCTGAGTTTCATCTGGATCGCGTTCACGACCGCGCTGGGCCTGATGATCCTGGGCATCTACTTCATTCCGGTGGACTGGTGGATCAAGGGGTACCTGTACATGGGCACCCTGTTCCTGACGGCCAGCACCCTGACCCTCTCCAAGAGCCTGCGCGACCGGCACGAGCACGAACGTCTCGTGAACCGCGTCAAGAGTGCCCGTACCGAGCAGGTGCTCAGCAAGTTCGACACCTGATCCAGAGCTGGCACGCACTGTGCGGGTCAGCCCATGATGGGCCTGGCCGTTCCGCCCCTCCCCCTTGAGGGGGGAGGCCGGGAGGGGGTGTGCAGGATCGGCGTTCCAGGGTGACGTTGTTGAGAGTGGCTTCCTCTGCTGCCTACGGGTGCGGACTCTGCATCGCCTGAGGTGGGCTATAGGCTGATCTCGGCCCGACGTTGATCCGGCTGGCATGCCCGCCTCATGAGCGGCTGGTCTGCTGGGAGCATGCCCTCAATCCGACTGGCCTTCCCGGCGGCGCTGGCCGCCACGACCCTCGCCCTGCTGGGCAATGGCTGCGCGCAGAGCAGTACCGGCGTCGCGCAGAGCCTCAAGGTGCCCGCCGGGTTCAGCGTGAACCTGTACGCGGACGGCTTCAAGAAGCCGCGCTTCATGGTGGTTGCCAGCAACGGAGACGTGCTGCTCAGCGACACGGGCGCCGGGATCGTGTACGTCCTGCCGGACCGCAACCGTGACGGGGAGGCGGACGGGAAGCAGGTGTTCGCCAGCGGGTTGAACCAGCCGCACGGCCTCGCCATCCGGGGCGGGTTCCTGTACGTGGCGAACACGGACGGCGTGGTGCGCTTCCCGTATAGGGCCGGGGACGTGAAGGCCAGCGCCGCGCCCACGAAACTGGTGGACCTGCCGGGTGGTGGCGGGCACTCCACCCGCACGGTGGAGTTCGGGCCGGACGGGCGGATGTACGTGTCGGTGGGCAGCACCTGCAACGTCTGCGAGGAGAGCGACCCGAAACGCGCCGCGATCTGGGTGTACGACGCGGACGGAAAGAACGGCAAGCCCTACGCGACGGGCCTGCGCAACGCGGTGGGCATCGAGTGGTTCGGCGGGCAGCTGTACGCCACGAACAACGGCCGTGACCAGCTGGGCGACGACCTCCCACCCGAGGGGTTCTACAAGGTCAAACAGGCTGGGTTCTACGGCTGGCCGTACTGCTACACCACCCAGCCCGGACAGGCGCAGGTGTGGGACAAGGACTTTGGGCGCAAGACCGCCGAGACCTGCAAGGCCGCCACGCCCGCCTTCGCGCTGACCACCGCGCACTCCGCGCCGCTGGGCCTAGCGTTCTACACCGGGAAGACCTTCCCCGCCGCGTACCGCGGGCAGATGTTCGTGGCGCTGCACGGCAGCTGGAACCGCAGCGAGAAGAGCGGGTACAAGGTCATCATCATCGACCCGCAGACCGGGAAGGTCACGGACTTCCTAACCGGCTTCCTGCGCGGGCAGAACGTCGTTGGGCGCCCGGTGGACCTCGCGGTGGCCGCCGACGGGTCGCTGCTGCTGACCGACGACGGCGAGGGCCGCGTCTGGCGCATCCAGGCCCGCTGAACTGCGCCGCCGGGCGGGGTGGAGGTGAGGTTCACCGTCCCGCCCGGCGCGCTGCGGGGTGGTGGGGACCGGACAGCTGTCCAGCCGACGCGGCGCTCTGTGCTGGACTTCGGATTCAGGATCAGGCGGGGCGCGGTACACTGGAGGGCGTGTTTGTTCCCGTCGTGATGGTCATTCCGTCCCGCCCGCAGGGGTGGACGCCTGACGCAGGTGTCCACGCGGGGGCCCGATGAAACTCAGCCGCCTGCCGCCCGGCTTCGCGCTCGACACCGCCGCGCAGGGCCTCGCGCTGCGCGAGGAGGCCGTCACCGACGTGCGCCGCGAGTGGACGGACGACGGCTGGCACGCCGAGGCGACCGTCACTGACGCGGGCGTCGCCTACCACGCCACGGTGGACCTGCTGCCCCCGCCCGATCCGCAACTGCGCGGCAGTTCCTGCACCTGTGGGCGCTACCGCTGCCGCCACGTGGCCGCGCTCGTGCTGGCGACCGACCCGCCCGCCGGGCCGCGCCCTGCGCCCCGCGACGCGGCCGACGGGGGAAAACCCGCCCCCGCCGAGGAACCACTGGACGCCCGCACGCAGCAGTGGCTGGCGTCCTTCACGGACACCCGCAGCCCCAGCCGCGGCCGTCAGTTCGAACTGCGTTACGTGCTGCGTTCCCTGCCGCCCGGCTCATCCGCGGGCGGGCGGCGCGTGGCGCTGCAACTCCTGCGCGTCCCGCTGCGCGGCGAGCAGCCGGACGTCAAGGGCGCCGAACGCTACCCGCTGCCCCGCAACCTCAGCAGCGCGCCCGCGTTCGTGCGCCGCGACTCGAACCTCCTGCGCCTGCTGGAGATGGCGACCACCGCCACGCACGAGCCGGGCCGCTGGCAGGAGGAACTGCACGCCCTCACCGACCACCCCGCCGCCGACCTGCTGCTGGAGCACCTGCTGGGCAGCGGCCGCCTGTGCTGGGAGCGGCCCGAGCAGCCCCTCACGCGCGGTCCGGACCTCAGCGGGCAGCTGGCATGGCTGAGCGACCCGCGCGGTGCTCAGACTCCCGCCGTGCACCTCCCGGACGCCACGGACGCGCAGCTGCTCCCGGTCGCGCCCCCGTGGGCGGTCCGGCCCGCCGCGCTGACCCTCTCACGTGTGCAGACCGACGCCCCGGCGGAAGTCACCGCCCGCTTCCTGTCCGGCCCGGTCCTGCCGCCCGCGCAGGCCGTCGCGCTGGCCCACGCGATCACCGCCTCCGGCCTGAACCTGCCCATCCCGCAGACCGTGCAGGTCCGCGAGGAACGCCTGCCCTACACCCCGCAACTGCACCTGCTGGCGCGCGAGGCCACCCACCACGCCTTCAGCGGCGCGCGGCACACCGTCACGCTCCCACTGGCGGAACTCCGGCACGCCTACGCGGGCCTCACCGTCCCCGACGAGCACGCAGGCACCGGCCCCGCCGTGTTCCGGAACGGCGTCCTGACCCGCGTCACCCGCGACCCCGAAGCGGAACGCGACGCCGCGCACACCGTCGCCCTGAGCGGCTTCATGCTCCTCGAGGACGCCTACGGCCACGAGTACACCGTCCCCGGCAGCGACCACCTCCTGACCCTCGGGGACGACGACGCCTGGATGGCCTTCATGCGCGCCGGGCGCGAGGACCTCGAAGCGCAGGGCTTCACCATCCACGTCCACCCGGACTTCCCGCTGAACTTCGCGGAGATCACCGACTGGTACGGCGAGACCGACGACTCCCACGGCGGCTGGTTCACCCTCGACCTCGGCATCGTCGTCGACGGCCAGCGCCTCAGCCTCATCCCCATCCTCGCCGACCTGATCGCCCGCCAGCCGCAGCTGTTCACCCCCGAAGCCCTCGCCGAACTACAGGACGACGAGGTCCTGCACGCCTCCCTCGGCGACGGCCGCCGCGTCGCCCTGCCCGCCGGACGCGTCCGCGCCATCTTGGGCGTCCTCGTGGAACTCAACCTCCGCGACCTGCCCCCCGGACCCCTGCGCCTCCCACTCCTCGACGCCGCCCGCGTCGCCCAGCTGGAAGAAGCCGTACAGGCCCGCTGGCTCGGCGCCGAACGTCTCCTCGACCTGGGCCGCCGCCTGCGCGACTTCCGGGGCGTGCAGGACATCACCCCCCCGCAGGGGCTGCGCGCCGACCTGCGCCCCTACCAGCGTCAGGGCGTCGCGTGGCTGCAATTCCTGCGCGAGTACGGCATGGGCGGCATCCTCGCCGACGACATGGGGCTTGGAAAGACCGTTCAAACCCTGTCGCACCTGCTGATCGAGAAGGAATCGGGCCGCGCGGACCGGCCCAGTCTGGTCATCGCGCCGACCAGCGTGATCGGCAACTGGCAGGCGGAAGCGGCGAAGTTCACGCCGGACCTGCGGGTGCTGACCCTGCACGGCAAGGACCGCCGCGCGCAGTTCGCGCGGATTCCCCAGCATGACCTGATCCTCACGACGTACCCGCTGCTGCCGCGCGACATCACGGAGCTGGGCGCGTTCGAGTACCACCTCGTGATCCTCGACGAGGCACAGAACATCAAGAACACCCGCACGGCCGCCGCGAAGGCCGCCGGGAGCCTCAGTGCCCGGCACCGCCTCGCGCTGACCGGCACGCCGCTGGAGAATCACCTGGGTGAGCTGTGGTCGCAGTTCAACTTCCTCGCGCCGGGCCTGCTGCACGACGAGAAGACGTTCCGCGAGCTGTACCGCACGCCCATCGAGAAGCGAGGCGAGGCGTCCCGCCGTCAGGCGCTCGCCGCCCGCGTGCGCCCGTTCATCCTGCGGCGCGAGAAACGCGACGTGGCGCGCGAACTGCCCCCCAAGACCGAGATCCCGGTCCGCGTCACGCTGGACGGCGACCAGCGCGACCTGTACGAGACGGTGCGCGTCACCACCGAGACCCGCGTCCGCGAGGAACTCCGCGCGCGCGGCTTGGCCCGCAGCACCATCGCCATCCTCGACGCCCTCCTGAAGCTGCGGCAGGCGGTCACCGACCCGCGCCTCGTGAAACTCGACGCGGCGCGCAACGTGCAGAACAACGCCAAGTTCGACTGGCTCCAGGCGCACCTCCCGCAGATGATCGAGGAGGGCAGGCGCGTCCTGATCTTCAGCGGCTTCGCCACGCTGCTGCGCCACCTCGAAGACTGGCTGCGCGAACAGCGCATCCCGTACTCCATGATCACCGGCAGCACCCAGGACCGACAGGGGCAGATCGACGCGTTCCAGAACGGCAAGACCCACGTGTTCCTGATCACCCTGAAAGCCGGGGGCGTCGGCCTGAACCTCACGGCTGCCGACACCGTCATCCACTACGACCCCTGGTGGAACCCGGCCGCCGAGGAGCAGGCCACCGACCGCGCCTACCGCATCGGGCAGGACAAACCGGTGTTCGTGTACAAGCTGATCGCCGCCGGAAGCGTCGAGGAACGCATCCTGGACCTGCAGGCCCGCAAGGCGTCCCTGGCGCGCGGCATCCTCGACGGGGGCCTCAGCGACGCGACGCAGCTCACATCCGCCGACCTGGACCGCCTGTTCGCGCCGCTGGAGGACGAGGACGGCGACCTGCCCGAACGCAGCGGGGTCGAGCAGGTCGGTTAAACCCGCGCCGTCAGTCCGGGAGGGAGTCGCCCCGCGCGGCCCCTCCCGTTTCCGTATCGTTGCGGTCGCGCGCCGGGCACGGCGTGGTCACGGGTGCGGGCGTGTCATGAGGCCCGACTCCGCATTCACGGAGCCTCGGGGGACTGATCCATGAGTACCGTCCTGACCGCCGCCGCCCTCCGCCTCGGGACCGCCGCGCTGCTGCTCGCGCCACCCACCTGGGACCGCCTCTGGCCGACCAATTGGACCGACCTGTTGACCGTGCCGGGGCAGCTCGTGTGGATGCTGGAGGCCCTGCCCGCCGACGACCTGCCTCCCGAAGATGTCCCACTGGCTGGTCAAATGGAGGACTGCCCTGCCGATGATTTCTGCGCCGGAACGGGGGAGAGGTAACCCCGCGTAGACGATGAAAAACCCCCCACCCACAGGGGGCAGGGGGGTTCAAGGTAGGGGCTTTAGTTCGTGTAGGTGACGTTCTCGTTGACGACGCCGGGGCGGGTGTCGTCGTAGCTGCGGTTGCCGGTCACGGAGTCCGTGCTGGTGCTGCCCTCGCCGTACTTCTCGAGGGTGCGCTCGTCGGCGACCTGCATGTCCCGCACCGTCTGGAGGCCCGTCCCGGCGGGAATCAGCTTCCCGAGGATGACGTTCTCCTTCAGGCCGATCAGGTCGTCGACCTGGCCCTTCATGCTGGCCTCGGTCAGCACGTGGGTGGTGTGCTGGAAGCTTGCGGCGGACAGCCAGCTCTTGGTGGTCAGGCTGCTCTTGGTGATGCCCAGCAGGACGGGCTTCCAGGAGCTGGGGGTCTGGCCTTCCTCGAGCAGGTCGTTGGCCTGGTCGACTTCCCAGCGTTCCACGGTCTGCCCTTCGAGCAGTTCGGTGTCGCCGCCGTCGGTGATCTCGACCCAGCGGAGCATCTGGCGCACGATGACTTCGATGTGCTTGTCGTGCACCTTCACGCCCTGGCTGCGGTATACGCGCTGCACTTCTTCCACCAGGTAGCGCTGGGCGGCGTCGGTGTCCTTGTACAGCAGGAGGTCGTGGGGGTTGATGGCGCCGCGCGTGAGGGGCTGACCGGCTTCGACGCGGTCGCCGTCCTTGACGATCATGCGCAGGCCCTTGCTGATCTTCATGGCGGTCTTGCTGCTGTACTGGTCGTCGTCGGCCTCGATGCGCACGAGGTAGCGTTCCTCGTCTTCCTCGATGCGTACGACGCCGTCACGGTCGGCCACGGCCGCGCTGGTCTTGGGCTTGCGGGCTTCGAACAGTTCGATCACGCGGGGCAGACCCATGGTGATGTCCCCGCCGCCGCTGCCGGCGACCCCACCGGTGTGGAAGGTACGCATGGTGAGCTGCGTGCCGGGTTCGCCGATGGATTCGGCGGCGACCACGCCGACCGCTTCGCCCATGCTGACGGGCTTGGCCTGCGAGAGGTCGTAGCCGTAGCACTTCTGGCACACGCCGCTCTTGACGCGGCAGTTCAGGGGCGTACGGATGAACACGCTCTGGAGGGCCTTGGCGTTCTTCGTGATCGCCTTGACGTCTTCCAGGCTTAGCATCTCGCCCGCTTCGATGGTGCGGCCGTCCACTTCCACGGCGTCGGACAGGGTCCGGCCGTAGATGCTGGTTTCGATCTCGCTGCTCTTGCGGGTGCGCCACTCGCCGGTGCGCTCGTCGGTGGCGCCCAGGGGCATGACGGTGTAGTCGGTGGTGCCGCAGTCCACGTCGCGCACGACGACTTCGTGGGCCACGTCGACCAGTTTGCGGGTCAGGTAGCCGGAGTCGGCGGTACGCAGCGCGGTGTCCGCGCCACCCTTACGGGCGCCGTGGGTGCTGATGAAGTATTCCAGCACCGACAGGCCCTCGCGGAAGCTGGCGCGGATCGGCACTTCGATGGTGCTGCCGTCGGGGCGGGCCATCAGGCCGCGCATCCCGGCGAGCTGCGTGATCTGCTGCGCGTTACCACGGGCACCCGACAGGCTCATGATCCACAGGGGGTTGAAGGGGTAGTTCTTGCCGAAGTTGTCGAACATGGCGTTCTTGACTTCGTCCTTCGTGTCGTTCCAGAGCTGCACGACCTGCTTGTAGCGCTCTTCTTCGGTCATGAAGCCGAACTCGAAGTTCTGCTCGATCTCGGCGACCTTGGCGTCCGCCTCGGCCAGGATCTCGGTCTTGGCGGGCGGGATGACGATGTCGTCGATGCCGATGGTGATGCCGGAGGTCGTGGAGAGCTTGAAGCCCGCGTCCTTCAGCCCGTCGAGCAGCCCGGCGGTCGCCTCGATCCCGAGGTGCTTGAAGCACGCCATGACCATGTCCTTGAGGTGGTCCTTCTCGTAGGCGGTCTCGAGGTTCACGAGGGTGTCCACGAGGTGCGCCTGCAGGCCCAGGGCTTCCTGCACGATCCGGCGGAACATCACGCGGCCCGCGCTGGTGTCGTAGGTGACGCCGTTCAGGCGGATGCGGACGTAGTCCTGATGGTCGATCTCGCCGCGTTCGACGGCCATGATGGCCTCGTCGGGGTTGGAAAAGACGTACTTCAGGCGGCCGGGGCTGGTTTCCTGACCGGCGACGACGATCGGGCTGTTCAGCGCGACCTTCCCGCCTTCGAGGGCGGCCAGGGCGGCCTGCTCGTCGGCGAACTCACTGCCCGCGCCGAGGTTGTCCTTGCGCAGCAGGGTCAGGGTGAAGATCCCCAGGATGATGTCGCGGCTGGGCTTGACGTTCGGTTCGCCGTTCGCGGGGGACAGCAGGTTGTGCGCGCTGAGCATCTGGATGCGCGCCTCGGCTTGCGCCTGGGCACTGAGCGGCACGTGGATGGCCATCTGGTCGCCGTCGAAGTCGGCGTTGAAGGCTTCACAGACCAGCGGGTGCAGCTGGATGGACTGGCCTTCGACGAGCACGGGCTCGAAGGCCTGGATGCCCAGTCGGTGCAGGGTGGGCGCGCGGTTGAGCAGCACGACCTTGTCCTCGATGACCTCTTCCAGGGCGTCCCAGACGCTGTCGCGGGTGTCGCGGTAGCGTTCGAGCATCTTGCGGGCCTGCTTGATGTTCGTGACCTCGCCCTTCTCTTCCAGGACCTTGAACAGGAACGGCTTGAAGAGTTCGAGCGCCATGCGCTTGGGCACACCGCACTGGTGCAGTTTCAGCTGCGGGCCGACCACGATCACGCTGCGGCCGGAGTAGTCCACGCGTTTCCCCAGCAGGTTCTGACGGAAGCGGCCCTGTTTCCCGCCGAGCAGGTCGGTCAGGGAACGCAGGCTGCGGTCGCTGCCGGGGTTGGTGACGGGGCTGCCGCGGCGGCCGTTGTCGATCAGGGCGTCCACCGCTTCCTGAAGCATGCGCTTCTCGTTGCGGATGATCATGTCCGGCGCGCCCTGGCTCATGAGCTTCTTCAGGCGGTTGTTGCGGTTGATCAGGCGGCGGTACAGGTCGTTCAGGTCCGAGGTCGCGAAGCGGCCGCCGTCCACCTGCACCATCGGACGCAGGTCCGGGGGCATGACGGGCACGGTGTTCAGGATCATCCAGCTGGGGTGGTTGCCGCTGCGCTTGAACGCGCGGGTCACTTCCAGGCGCTTGCGGGCCTTGGCGCGCTTGTGGCGGCTGGAGTCCTTCATCATCTCGTTCAGTTCGACTTCCAGCTCGTCGAGGTTCAGGTCGTCGAGCAGTTCCTTGACGGCCTCGGCGCCCATCTTCGCGTCGAAGTCGTAGGACTCGATGACGCGCACCTGCTTGCGCACGAGGTCGATCTCGATGCGGCCGCTGATCTCGCTGCGCAGGTCGCCGCCGTCGGCGAGTTCGTCACCGGGTTCGACGCGGTCGCCGTTCACGACGAGGGGCTCGTCGCTGTACGCGTAGACCTTCGCCTTGCTGACGATGATGCTGGCGGGGTTGTGCAGGGTGATGGTCCCGTCGGCTTCCGCGACGATCTCCTCTTCCTTGTCGATCGCGCCGACGACCTTCTGGCCCTTCTTGACCTCGCTGCCGTCGCCGATCAGGACGTGCATGGTGGGGTTGATGGGGTACTCGGCGCGGCGCGTCCAGTGCGCCTTGACCTGCACGTCGCCCTTCTTCTTGGGGAAGGTGACGCCACTCAGGCGGCTGTCGCGGCTGACGCGCAGGCGGGTGCCGCTCGCGGCGTCGGCCAGGGCGGCGCCGGCCTCGACGATCTCGCCGTGCACGACCTGCACGTTCATGCCGTGCGGGATGTACACGCGACTCAACACCTCACCGCTGGGGGTGCCTTCCTCGTCCACGCCCTCGCGCAGCTCGACCATGACGCTGTCCTCGCCCATCTCGTGCAGGACGACGGTGCCGTCCACGGGCGCGGTGATCGTGACGTCGCTTTCCAGTTCGGCGAGGATCTCACCGGCGCGGAACGCGTCCTGCTCGACCAGCGCCTCGGCGGGCACGGGCAGGGTCGCCTCGACTTCCTCGCTGTACGCGATGATCGCGCGGCGCGGGAAGCGGTACTGCGCGAGGCCGTCCATCTTGCTGACGACGTTCCCGCCCAGAATCTGGCCGCGCGTGACGTACTCGCCGTCGCGGATCTCGGCGTCGGTGCCGTTGGGGATGGAGTACGTTTCCTGACGGCCGAAGCGCAGTTCACGGTACTCGTCGTCGCTCAGCAGTTCGCCGCGCTTGAGGGGACGGCCGTCCTTCTGGGCGTTGCGGGGATCGGTGACCAGGAAGGAGCTGAAGTACAGCACCTTCTCCAGCTGACCGGCCGAGAGGTCGAGCAGCGTGCCGATCTTGCTGGGGGTGTCCTTCACGTACCAGATGTGCGCGGCGGGCGTCGCCAGGTCGATGTGACCCATGCGGTAGCGCCTGACCTTGCTGCTCGTGACTTCCACGCCGCAGCGCTCGCAGACCTTGCCCTCGTACCGCTGACGCTTGTACTTCCCGCAGGCGCACTCGTAGTCCTTCTGCGGCCCGAAGATGCGCTCGTCGAACAGACCCTCGCGCTCGGGCTTCAGGGTGCGGTAGTTGATGGTTTCGGGCTTTTCAACCTCGCCGAACGACCACTCGCGGATCTTCTCCGGGCTGGCGATGGCGATACGAACTTTGTTGAAATCTTTCATTCGAACTCCTTCGGAGTTGTTGATGGAGGATGGAAGATAGCTGATGGATTGACGCGTCTGTGGTTGTTCTGTCACCCATCAACTATCGACAGGCGCGCAGCGCCTTTAGCGCTTGGGCATCATGCCTTCGAAGATGTCGACGGCCTTGTCGCCGTTGTCGAGCACTTCGACGTCGAGGCCCAGCGAGTGGAGTTCCTTGACGAGCACCTTGAACGATTCGGGGATGGTGCTGCCCGACACTTCTTCGCCCTTGACGATGCTCTGGTACGCGGCGTCGCGCCCGTCGATGTCGTCGGACTTGATGGTGAGCATTTCCTGCAGGACGTGCGCGGCGCCGTACGCTTCGAGCGCCCACACTTCCATCTCCCCGAAGCGCTGCCCGCCGAACTGGGCTTTCCCGCCGAGGGGCTGCTGGGTGATGAGGCTGTAGGGGCCGGTGGAGCGGGCGTGCAGCTTGTCTTCCACCATGTGGTACAGCTTCATGACGTACATGGTGCCGACCACGACGGGGCCACTGATGGGTTCGCCGCTGCGGCCGTCATACAGGACGCTCTTGCCGGTGCGGCTGAGTTCCATCTGGGACTTCTCGTAGTCGCCGCTGGTGTCGCTGATCACGCCGAGTTTCGCGGCGCGGTCGAGGACCTGCTGCTCGCGCTTGTCGAGTTCGAAGCCGTCGTCCTTGTTGCGCTGGATGCGTTCGGCGGCGGCCACTTCGAGCATTTCCTTGATGGTCGCCTCGGTGACGGAGTCGAAGACCGGGGTCTCGAACTTCTGGCCGGTCAGGCGGGCCACTTCACCCAGGTGGGTTTCGAGGATCTGCCCGAGGTTCATGCGCGAGGGCACACCCAGGGGGTTGAACACGAGGTCGACGGGGGTGCCGTCTTCCAGGTAGGGCATGTCCTCGGGGGCCATGATCTTGGACACGACGCCCTTGTTCCCGTGGCGGTTGGCGACCTTGTCGCCGACCTGCAGCTGGCGCTTCTGGGCGACGTACACGCGGACCATCTCACGCACGCCGGGTTTGAGGTCCACGCCCTCGTCGCCGCGGCGGAAGCGGACGGTCTTCACGACGATGCCGCCCTGACCGGACTGCACACGCAGCGAGGTGTCCTTCACTTCGCGGGCCTTCTCACCGAAGATCGAACGCAGGAGGCGCTCTTCGGGGGTGGGTTCGCTTTCACCCTTGAAGCTGGTCTTGCCGACGAGGATGTCGCCGGGTTTGACTTCGGCACCCACGCGGACGATGCCGTCCTCGTCGAGGTCGCGCAGCGCGGCTTCAGACAGGCCGGGGATGTCGCGGGTGATCTTCTCGGGCCCAAGCTTGGTGTCGCGCGCCTCGATCTCGTCCTTCTCGATGTGCACGCTGGTGTAGAAGTCCTTGCGGACCAGACCCTCGCTGATGCAGATCGCGTCTTCGAAGTTGAAGCCGTCGAAGGGCATGATCGCGATCGTGATGTTCTGACCCAGCGCGAGGCGGCCCAGGTCGCTGGCGGGACCGTCGGCGATGACCTGACCGGCGCTCACCGTGTCACCGATGTCCACGATGGGGTGCTGGTCGAGGTTGGTGCCCTGGTTGCTGCGCGTGAAGCGCACGAGTTCGAAGGTGCGGACGTTGCCGACGCTGTAGCCGATGGCGGGCGCGTCCTCGGTCAGGGTGACCTGGATGTTGCGGGCGTCCACGTACGTCACGCGGCCCGTCACGTCACTGACGACGCTGGTGCCGCTGTCGGTCACGACGCGGCGCTCGACGCCGGTGCCCACGGCGGGGCTGTCGGCACGCACGAGCGGCACGGCCTGCGACTGCATGTTGGAACCCATCAGGGCGCGGTTGGCGTCGTCGTGCTCCAGGAAGGGAATCAGGGACGTGTTGATGGACACGATCTGCTTCGGGGACACGTCCATGTAGTCCACTTCTTCCGGGGTGTACCACAGCGGGTCGCCCTTGCGGCGGGCCAGCACGCGCTCGTCACTGAAGGTGCCGTCGTCGTTCAGCGGGCTGTTCGCCTGCGCGACGGTGTAGCGGTCCTCGATGTCGGCGGTCATGTAGATCACGTCGTCGCTGACGCGGCCACCCTCGACCTTGCGGTACGGGGCCTCGATGAAGCCCAGATCGTTCACCTTCGCGTAGGAGGCCAGCGAGGAGATCAGACCGATGTTGGCGCCTTCGGGCGTCTCGATCGGGCAGATGCGGCCGTAGTGGGTACGGTGCACGTCGCGCACGTCGAAACCGGCGCGTTCGCGGGTCAGACCGCCCGGCCCCAGCGCGGAGATACGGCGCTTGTGGCGCAGGTCCGACAGGGGGTTGGTCTGGTCCTTGAACTGGCTCAGCTGGCTGCGGCCGAAGAATTCGCGCATGGCCGCCACGATCGGGCGGTTGTTCACGAGTTTCGTGGGGGTCGCGGCGTCGGGGTTGCCGAGCAGCATGCGCTCGCGCACGCCGCGCGCCATGCGGCCCATGCCCACGCGCAGCTGGTCGGCGAGCAGTTCGCCCACGGTGCGCACGCGGCGGTTCCCGAGGTGGTCGATGTCGTCTTCCGCGACCACGACGTCATGCAGGACGCCGTCCGCGTCAGCCATGCTGACCGTCTCGCGGCCGTACTGCAGCGCCATCAGGTAACGGATGGTGTCCACCAGACCGGCGTCCGTGAACTTGCCGTCCTCGAAGTTCAGCAGGGTGCGTTCCTGACGCTGCACGCCCAGTTTGGTGTTCATCTTGAAGCGGCCGGGTTCGCCCAGGTCGTAGCGGCGCGGGTCGGCCAGCAGGCCGTACAGGTACTGGATGGCCTTGTCACGCTTGGGCGGATCGCCGGGGCGCAGCACCGTGAACAGGCGCAGCAGGGCCTCGTCGGCGCCCATGCCCGCGCTCTTGTCTTCGGGGAGTTCCAGGTCCGGCTCGAACTCCGTGAACAGCGCCTTGAGGCTGGCGTCGTCGTAGCCGAGGACGCGCAGCAGCATCGCCACGGGGAACTTGCGCTTGTTGACCTTCATTTCCAGGATGCCGCCCGCGAACTCCAGTTCTATCCAGGGGCCGCGCTTGGGCATGGGGATGATCGCGCCGGTGTACATCTTCTTGATGCCCTTGTAGGACGAGGTGAAGTACACGCCGGGGCTGCGGTGGATCTGGGAGATGATCACGCGGTCCGCGCCGTTGATGACGAAAGACCCGTCCTCGGTCATCAGGGGCAGGTCGCCCAGGAACACCTGGTCTTCCTTGATCAGGCCGCTGTCCTTGTGGATCAGCTGCAGCTTGGCGTACATGGGAGCCTGGTAGGTGACGTCCTTCTCGCGGCATTCCTCGGGGGTGTAGGGCGGCTCGCCCAGACGGTACTCCAGGAAGTCCAGCACCAGGCCCGTGCTGCGGCCCTTCTCGGTCTCGTCGATGGGGAAGACTTCCTTGAAGGCGCTCTGCAGCCCGACGTTCTCGCGCCCGTCGGGGGCCCGGTCGGCCTGCAGGAAGGCCCTGAAGGAGTTCACCTGAATCTCGGTCAGGTTGGGAAGCGGAATCACGTCCGCGATGTCACCGAATCGCTCGATGCGGGGTCCTTTACCGGTCAAACTCATGTCCACCTCGCACGCCCTCTTGTGGTTCCCGCGCGTTTCCGGGGTGGAGAAACGACGCGTCCGGGAATCGCGGCCCCCTCTGTATCGTGGGCGCGTTCCCTGGAAAATGAATTAGTTTTGCAGACCCGTTCGCCGCAAAGAACTCCTGGCCCGACCCATCATGGTCAGCACAGAGCAGTATACGCCCGTCCGGCATGACCGGTCAACGGGCGCCGCAACACGGGGCGGGCGCGGGTGATGGCGCGAAGTATGCCGCACATCCCCCCCCGGAATCAATCCACCCTGAACCTCAGCCGGACTTCACACAACGGGCAGAATTCTCCCTGGGGGCCTCGTAGCATGAAGGTGTGGACGCCCTCGCCCCCTACCTCCCGCTGATCTACACCATTCTGCGCGGTCTGGCCCTGATCGGCCTGATCCACGCGATCGTCACGCGGCAGCAGGTGTACTGGATCGTCATGCTGCTGTTCGGCGCGCTGTTCGGCGGCCTGTTCGGACTGGCGTTCGCCGCCGTGTACACCTTCATGGTCCTGATCCCCGCCGCGCGCGGGGGCAGCCGCGTGGCCGGGCAGGCGGTGGCGCGCGGCGTCGAGGCCCTCAAACCCCTCGACACCCGCATCCGCGAGGCGCACGAACGCCTGCTTGAAAGCGACACCCTCCAGCACCGCGCCGACCTGGCCGCGCTGCAGGCCCGCGCGGGCCGTCCGGACGACGCGCAGGCCACCCTCGCGCCCCTGCTGAGCGGCATCTACTCCGACGATCCGGTCGTGCTGCTCACCAGCGCCGAACTGGACCTCGCCCGCAGTGACTTCAGCGCCGCCGAGGGCAAACTGAACCGCGTGGACCTGCGCACCAGTGCCGCCACCCGCACCCGCACCCTGACCCTGCTCGCGCAGGCGCAGGACGCCCAGGGCAAACCCGACGCCGACCAGACGTACCGCGACGCCATGACGGCCGCCACCACCGAGGAACCCCGCGCCCGCTACGCCGCCTACCTGATCCGCCAGGGCCGATCCGCCGACGCCCGCGCGCTGCTCGACCAGATCGCCAAGACCGAATCCCGCGCCACCAACCTGTACAAACGCCAGGAACGCGAGTGGTTCCAGATGGCCGCCGGGCTGAGGAAGGACCTGAAGTGATCGCCGCGCCGGTCTACCTGTACGACCTGCCCAGCCCGCAGCGGCCCGCCCAGATCCGGCGGGTAGAAGGCAGCCAGACGGTGTGGACACTGCCCATTCCCGCCGGGCTGACCCGGCAGTCCGCGCAGCTGGGGTTGGGGCAGCTGTGGGTCAGCCTGTGTCCTACAGGCAGTGTCATCGCGGCGTCCGCGTGCGAGACGTGGCAGCTGAACCCGGACACCGGCGCGCGCCTGAACAGCTGGCCGGGCGAACTGTGGACCGCGCAGACCGACGCGGTGGTGCTCGTCACCGACCGCTCCAGTTCCTTCGACGCCCTGGACGTGTTCACCTTCCAGGCGACCGTCGTGCAGGCCACCGGGCCGCGCGCCGTGACCGGGCAGCTCAGCGCCCGCCCGAACTGCGGGGGCTTCGATGTGCTCGGCCTGCGCTGGATGGGGGAGACCCTGCGCCTGAGCGCCCGCGACGGCTGCGGCCTCTGGACGAAAGCGTTTGGAGGGACACCCTGACGACCCCGGAGCAGGGCGTGAGCGTGGTGACCGAGCTGAGTGCCGCCCGCGTGCCCGTCTGCGTGACCGGGACAGGGGAGTGGGTTTACCTCGCGCAGGGAAGCGGGTGGTCGTCACTGACGGACTCCGCCCCGATCTTTCTGGTCACGGTGTTGCAGCGGGGCGCCGCATTTCACTCCGAGCTGCGGAGTCGGCTGGTCGCCGTGGGCCTGAGCCCGGCGCTGGCCGATACTTTCCCGGTTGATTCGAGTGTCCGGCTGGGCCTGACCTGGCCGACGGAGGTCTGGCAGCAGGCGGCGCTGGACTGGCTGGAGCGGGAAGGTGGGGGCGAGGCGTGTCTGCCTGAACTGGAGACCCTCGTGCACACAGGCGCGACGCAGCGGATTCGTCATGCCGCCCGGCGACTGGGACGGGCGGCATGACAGCAGCCACGCGAATAGGCCATCTTTATTACCCGGATAATATTGCCTTCCTGTAATTTACCCGGATAAAATCGGGCCATGGATGCTGACGCGACCTTCACCACCTTCGACGGCCCCACCCGCCGCCTGACCGCGCCCCTCGCGGACACCCTCACCCTGCTGCACGCCCAGCCGCGCGCGGGCCTCCTCACCTTCGACGACCGCACGGGCCGCAGTGTGGACTTCGACCTGAGCGGCGCCCTGGACGAGGTCCTGGCCCGCCACCTGCCGCCCGAGCCGCGCAGTGGCCCGGGCCGCCCGAAGCTGGGCGTCGTGTCGCGCGAGGTGTCGCTGCTGCCCCGGCACTGGGAGTGGCTGGAACGCCAGCGGGGCGGGGCGTCCGCCGCGCTGCGCCGCCTGATCGACGAGGCCCGAAAGGCCGACCCGGACGGTGAACGCCGCGCGCAGGCGCAGGCGGCCACCGACCGCTTCCTGGGCGCGGTGGGCGGGGACCTCCCGGGCTTCGAGGCGGCGACCCGCGCGCTGTACGCCGGGCAGCGCGCCGCGTTCGAGGCCGCGCTGGCCGCGTGGCCGCCGGACGTCCGCACGCACGCCCTGTACCTCGCCGCGCCCGCGCTGGGAGACGCATGAAACGGATTCCGGGCGTGGAGGTGACAGATCGGAACGTCACCGATCTGCCACCTCCACGCCCGGAATCCGTTTCGCTCCTACTCGCATCCGCTCGGATGGAACGGTGTGGTCACACCAGTCCATCGGAGTCCTGATGAAGCACACGCCCCGCCCCGGCATCTACCGCGTGCGGCACGTCGTGTCGGGCCGCAGCCTGATCGGCGGCAGCGTGGACGCCCCCGCGTACCTGAACCGGGTCCGCTTCGAGTTACAGCTGGGATCACACCGCACGCCCGCCCTTCAGCGAGACTGGACGCAGGACGGCGAAGCCGCCTTCGCGTTCGAGGTGCTGGACGACCTGAAGCCTGATCTCGCGGGCCGCGTGGACTCGCACGACCTGGAGGAACTGCTCGCGTTATGGCTGGAGAGACTGGACCTGCCCCCGCACCAGCGGTACTGAACCCCCGCGCGCCCGCGCCTGAACTCTCGGCGTTGGCGGATCACCCGGACGCGACGGTCCGCGCGCAGGTGGCGCGGCACCCGAACACGCCCGCCGCCGTGCTGGGTGTCCTGGCGCCCGAGTTCCCGCAGGTCGTCCTGGCGAACCCGGCGCTGCCGCTGCTGCGACTGGCCGACCCGCACCTGCTGCGCGGCTGGCCGGACGGGGCCTTCCACGCGCTGCTGCGCCTGCCCGACGTGCCCGCGTGGATACGCACGCACCTGATCCGCCACGGCCGCACCGAACTCCTGATTCCGCTGGCGCAGCACCCTGCCCTGCAGGAACCCGAGGTCCTGTCCCTGGCGCGGCACGCGGCGTGGCTGGTCCGCGCCCGGATCGCCGCGCGGCCCGACCTGCCCCCGGACCTGCTGGCCGCCCTGGCCGCCGACCCGGATTACGGCGTGCGGCTGGCCGTCGCATCCCGCCCGTCGCTGCCTGCCGGGGTGGCAGCGCTGCTCCGTGAGGACACCTCTCGCTTCGTGCGGCAGGTCGCCGAGCAGGCCCACCCGGCGGGTCACTGAAAAAACCCCCAGCCGAAGCTGGGGGTTGCACTCCCGGTGAGGGGGGACTTACTTGAGTTCGACCTTGGCGCCAGCGGCTTCCAGCTGGCCCTTGATCTTCTCGGCTTCGTCCTTGCTGGCGCCTTCCTTCAGCACGCCGCCCTTCTCGCTCATGTCCTTGGCTTCCTTGAGGCCCAGGCCGGTGATGGCGCGGATTTCCTTAATGACGTTGATCTTGCTCGCGCCGGCGTCCACCAGGACGACGTCGAACTCGGTCTTCTCTTCGGCGACGGGGCCGGCAGCGGCGGCGGGGCCGGCGGCGACGGCGGCGGTGACGCCCCAGGTTTCCTTCAGACCGTCGATGAGGTCCGCGAGTTCCATGATGGTGAGGGTGCCGAGCTGGTCGATCAGAGCCTGTTTGTCGTAAGCCATGTTGTATTCCTCCGGAATTGAAGTGGGTGGTGCGTGCCTGGGCTCAGCCCGGGCAGAAAGGCAGGTTTAGGCCTGGCCTTCGAGTTTTTCTTTGTACGCTTCGAGGATGCCCACGAAGTTGCTGAGGTGGGCGCTGAGCACGCCGACCAGTTCGCCCTGCAGGCTCTGCTTGCTGCCGAGGCTGGCGAGACGTTCCACAACTTTCACGTCCACGCGGTTGCCTTCGACGAAGCCGGCCTTCACGGCGGGGATGCCCTTGTCATTGCCCTTGGCGGCGTCGCTGAGGGCCTTGGCCACTCCGGCGGGGTCGTCCTGAGCCACGACGATGGCGCTGGGGCCTTTCAGGGCGTCCGCGAAGTCGCGGCCGCTGTCCTGGAGGGCCAGGTTGATCAGGGTGTTCTTGGCAACGATGAGCTGCCCGCCCTTCTCGCGGATGTCTTTGCGCAGTTTACCCAGCTGGCCGGCGGTCAGGCCCTGGTAGTCGACGACGTAGAACGTCTCGACGCCCGAGAGGCTGCCTTTGAGGCTGCTGAGGGTCTGCTGGTTCTTTTCGTTCGCCACGCAGTACCTCCTTGGTGGGAACGAGGTCCAGGTGCACGGTCGCGCCCTGGCAACTCGGCGGGCTGTTTAAACCTGGCAAGGGTCCCCGCTGTCTTTGGTGCCTGAGAAGAAACGGATTGGAAAGGTGCGAGGTGCACCGGGGTGCCGATAAGAAGTGCTGATGGGTGAAGGTTGATGGTCAATGGTGTTTTCGATCAACCATCAACCTTTACCCATCAACGTGCCTGCTTAGGCGTTGCTGCCGCCGCTGAGGGTCAGCTGGATGCTGGGGCCCATGGTGGTGGTCAGGTACGCGCTGCGCAGGAACACGCCCTTGGCGCTGCCGGGCTTGGCGGCTTCGAGGGCACTGATCAGCGCGCTGTAGTTGGCGCTGAGGTTGCCGGGTTCGAAGCTGGCCTTGCCGATGGGGGCGTGCACGACGCCGGTCTTGTCGTTACGGAACTCGATGCGACCGGCCTTGAGGCCCTTGACCATGCCGGCGACGTCGGGGCCGACGGTGCCGCTCTTGGGGTTGGGGAGCAGGCCGCGGGGCCCGAGCAGACGCGCGAGCTTCTGGCCGACCTGGGCCATCATGTCGGGGGTGGCGACAACCGCGTCGAACTCCATGAACCCACCGGCGATGCGCTCGATCAGCTCGTCGCTGCCGACCACGTCGGCGCCAGCGGACTCGGCGGCCTGCACGTTGTCACCCTTGGTGATCACGGCGACGCGCACGGTGCGGCCGGTCCCGTGGGGCAGGGCGACGGTGCCACGCACGTTCTGGTCGCTCTTGCGGGGGTCGATGCCCAGACGGAAGTGCACTTCGACGGTCTCGTCGAACTTCGCGGTGGCGATGTCCTTGACCAGCGCGGCGGCTTCGTCGATGGTGTACTGCTTGCTGCGGTCAACCTTGGCGGTCAGTGCCGTGTAACGCTTGCCGTGCTTAGGCATTGGGGGCCCCCTCGATGGTCACGCCCATGGAGCGGGCAGTGCCGGCGACGGTGTTCGCGGCGGCTTCGACGCTACCGGCGTTCAGGTCGGGCATCTTGGTCTTGGCGATTTCCAGCACCTGCTCCCAGTTGAGCTTGCCGACCTTGGCCTTGTTGGGGGTCGCGCTGCCCTTGGCCAGACCTGCGGCCTTGCGGATCAGGTAGCTCATGGGAGGGGTCTTGGTGATGAAGGTGAAGGAGCGGTCGGCGTAGATGGTGATCTCGACGGGGATGATCGCGTCACCCTTATCGGCCGTCTGCGCGTTGAACGCCTTCGTGAACTCCATGATGTTCGCGCCGTACTGACCGAGCGCGGGACCCACGGGGGGGGCCGGGGTGGCCTTGCCCGCCGGGAGCTGCAGTTTGACAAGCCCTGCGACTTTCTTCATGTGATTCCTCCTTAGCTCCCCCGTGGGTCCGTGTGCGGCCCGGACGGGGTGCTGACGCTAAGTTCCGTCCCATTCGCGGCGCAGCGTGACGCCTGCCGTGAACGGACAGCAACTTTTCCAGTGTACTGCCTGCGGTTGTGTTTTGCCAGTCCCCGCAGGCAGCGGGGTGGGGGTGACCGGTGGGTCGGGGGTTACTTGGCGACCTGGCTGAAGTCGAGTTCCACGGGCGTCTCGCGGCCGAAGATGCTGACGAGCACCTTGACCTTCGCCTGGGGAATGTTGACCTCGCTGATGACGCCGCTGAAGTCCGCGAACGGACCGCCCGTGACGCGCACCATGTCGCCTGCCTTGAAGTCCACCTTGACCTTGGGGGCTTCTTCCTGCACGGGCTGCGTGGCGACGCCGACGCTGGCGAGCAGGCGCTGCACTTCCTCGTGCGACAGGGGCACGGGGCGGGTGGCGGTGCCGACGAAGCCGGTCACGCCGTTGGTGCCGCGCACGACTTCCCAGGATTCGCCCAGTTCGCCGGGCGCGTCGTCATCCTCGACGTCCATCTGCACGAAGACGTAGCCGGGGAACAGCTTGCGCGTGACCTCGACCTTCTTGCCGCCTTCTTGCAGTTCGACCGCTTTCTCTTCCGGCTGGATGACCTGGAAGATCTTCGTGCCTCGCATGCCGAGCTTGGTGGCGCGTTCCATCAGGTGCTGCTGCACGCGGTCTTCCTGACCGACGTACGTGTGCACGGCGTACCATTCGATACTCATTGCAGCACCAGCCTGATCAGGTTGCCGAACAGCAGGTCAAGGGCGTACACGATCAGGGTGAGGGCCACGACGAAGATCAGCACGGCCTGCGTGCCTTCCAGCACCTGCTGGCGGGTCGGCCACGACACGCGCGAGAGTTCAGCGCGCGAATCGCGGAAGTACTGAATCAAGTTCATGCGTTCACCTGCGACAGAGAAGAGAGAAGGAGTGATCCGGCCGGGCGGCCCCCGGACATCCAGGGGACCGCCGAGAGATCAGACCTTCTTCTCTTTGAAGACCACGTGCTTCTTGGCGACGGGGTCGTACTTGCGCAGCTCCATTTTCGCCTGCGTGTTGCGGCGGTTCTTGGTGGTCGTGTAGTAGAAGCCGGTGCCGGCGCTGCTTTCCATTTTCACGATGATGCGGGGGCCGTCTTTCGCCATGAGATGCTCCTTCGCAGAGGGCCGCTCTCCCCCTTGGGGGTCACGGCGTGTCTGCTCCCAGCCACCCCGGAGCGGTCTCCGGAGAGGTCCTTGCCCGCACGGTGGCGGGGTCGGACACGCTGGTAAAAGCCCGCCTTCTGGCGGGCAACATTCGAATTATAGGGAGTCCGGGAGCAGGTGTCCACTGTCCCCAGGATACTGGTCGGAAAAATATCGATGCCACGCGGATTTTCCGTGCATCGGCGCGGTGGGATACGGGCTGTTGCCTCGGAGGCGACCCGGTGCGGGACGGCAAGGAAAGGGGGGAGACCCGCAGGCCTCCCCCTCCTCGCGTCAGCGGGTCTCGATTACTCCAAGACCTTGGCGACGACGCCGGCGCCGACGGTACGGCCACCTTCGCGGATCGCGAAGCGCAGACCTT
>NZ_BMQN01000022.1 GCF_014648135.1 Deinococcus sedimenti
GGCTCCTCGGAATGCCGTTCTCAACTGCCAGCACGTCAGTTTCCCGAAGTGTCAGGTGCTGAGGGCTTTTGCCCTTGCCTCAGCTTTCCACCTCGTCTCGGTCGCGTAACCGCCTGAATTGACCGGCTGGCATCTGTGAGGTCAGCGAGAAGTGGTACCGGCCGCCCAGGTGAATGTGCTCAAACTTCAGCGGCGACAGCCGCTGCACATCTTCGTCCCGCACCTCCATGCCCTCGGCACGCAGTTGATTCAGGATGAGGTCGAGATAACGGGCATTCCAGAGAATGATGGCGTTCACCACCAGGCCCAGGGCCCCCAACTGATCTTCCATGCCGGCGACGTAATGTTGCCGCAGTTCGCCATGTCGGCCCTGGAACACGGCCCGGGCCAGCCGGTGCCGCGCCTCCTGGCGGTTGCGCTGGGTGCCGATGGTGCGGCGGTAGAGCAGGTCATCGTGATAACTGAGCAGGTGGAGCATACTGGCGATCCGTCCCACCTGCTCCAACGCCCGCGTGAGGGCGCTTTTGGGTTTGACGCCGATCACTTTGAGCAGATCCGAAGCCCGCACCGTTCGGGTCATCAGTGACCCCGCGAGGCGCAACAGATCGTCCCAGTGGGTGGCAATCAGCGCGGTGCTCACTTGCGACGTCGCCAGCGCATTCAACTTCCCGTACTGCGCTTCTCGGGACATGCGCGCGTAGGTTCGCTCGCGCAGATCGGCCAGCTCCGGGCTGAACTGATAGCCCAGCAGGCGGAACAACCCGAAGACCATGTACGACGAGGCCGCTGTATCCGACACGAGTTGCTGAGGGCGCAGCACCGTGTTCTGCTCAATCATGCCGTCCAGGGCGAACAGGGAATCGCGCAGGGTGCCCGGCACCACGATGCCGTGAAAACCGCTGTACTGATCGGAGATGAAGTTGACATAGGTCACGCCACTGCGAACGCCAAAATACTTGGGGTTCTGGCCGGCGTAGATGGTTTTCACGGGGACCCGGAAGCGCAGCCCATCCACGGAGGCCACCTGACCGTCCCCCCATGCCGCCACCGTCGGAATGGTGGTCTGAAACTCGATCAAGCGGGCATTGGCACTCGCAATCGTTTCGGCGCGCAGGTAATGCTGATCCACCCAGGACAGGCGGCCGCGCCCTAGCGACTCGGTCTCTGCTTGAACCACCGCGTCCAACCCGACATTGCACGCTTCGGCCAGCAGAACCGCGCAGACGCTGACGTCGAGGTGGTCCACCCGTGTTCGCGCTTCGCTCAAATGCGTGAAGGCGTGGGCGAACCCCGTCCAGCGGTGCACTTCCAGGAGCAGATCCGGCAGATCCAGGCGGGGCATCCGCCTCGCCACCAGTTCCCGCAGGTGCCGCAGACTGAGCGGCTCGGGCAGCGCCTCGTCCTCCTGAAGCACCAGCACGGTGCGGCCCTCTTCTTCTGCCAGGGAGACCGCGGCGTTCTGCGGCAGGCGGGCTTCCACCAACTGGTACCGCTCGTCCAACTGGGCACTGAACTGCGCCAGCATCACCTGCGGATCGAGGTCAAGGTCAAGACTCCGGCAGACCTCGGCCCTTAGGGCCGTCCAGGCCTGATCCGACAGCAGGTGCAGGCGAGGGTCACTAAATTTGGGACTGGCCGGCACGAAGACGTCGCGGCGCTTCAGGGCCAGATGCAGATGGTCGAGGACACAAAGGGTGAAAGCAGGCCGGTTCAGTGGCCCTTTTCCGGGAATGAGCTTGCTCCAGTCACCCTTGACGAGCGTGAGCGGCACCTCGGTGGCCATGACCTGTGATCGGCGCTCCAGACGCCGCAACGCCTGAAGCGCGGCCAGGGACGGCGCTCCAGCGGCGCTGCCCTCAAAGGTCACCGCCCTCAGCAGGGCTGGCAGAAACTGCTGCACATAGCTGTAGCGACTGAGCAGCCCTTCCAGCCGGGTCTCGCTTCTGGGCCGGGTCAGTGCCTGAACCGTTTCCGCCGCGGCCTGAAGCTGTTCCTGAGGCACCAGGGCCAACACCCGCGCCGCGAAAGTGGGGAAGTCCTGGGGCGGTTGCCCCAGGCTCTCCAAGAAAGCCAAGGTGAGCTGATTGCTGCGCCGGGCCGCTTCTTCCAGTGACGGCAGGTGATCCTGCCGCGTGCCGTCCTCTTTGCGTTCAATCCGGTTGAAGAGGTCGGTCAGCAGGCTTTCAAACAGGGTCAAGGCGTCATCCAGGGCCTGACCTTCAAGGCGACTGACCGTCACCAGCAGGGTGGCGATGCGCCGGGAGCGGGTCATGCGCCGCAGCGCCTGGGCTTTGACGCCCATCCCGATGCGGAAGAGGGTGTTCAGCCGTTGTTCAGGAAAACCGCTCAGGTCCAGAGTGGTCACGCCGGCCCGCCGCACCGCTTCAACCCGCTTGAGCGCACCGACGAGTCCAGTGGCAGAGACCGACAGCGGCGCTTTCCGAAGTCGATCAAGTCGAGAGACCGAGGAGCGAGGGGGAACGTCCAACAGGGCTTCAAGTGCCGTCACCTGGGCTTCACTGGGCAGGGCTGCCAGATCACGCCAGAGGCGCTCATCAGCCCGGTGCTGAATGCGGGCAATCAGCCGGGTCAGCGTGGTGACGCCGGGCAGCAGCACCCGGCGCTCGACCAGGCGGGCCGTGCTGAGATCCAGCAGGCGGCTGGGCGGCTCGGCCATCAACCGGGCGCGGGCAGATACGAAGCGTGCCAGGTCGAAAAAGGCCGGAATGCCTGAAAAATCGCGGTAGCCCCACCGGGCCTGGATGTCGTGGCGGTGATCCCAGCGGGTTTCGCGCGTGCGGTAGCGGTCAAGTTTGACGGGATTGACCGTGAGGTCAAGCTGCTGAGCGACGTACTGAATAGCCGCCTCAGGCATGTCCAGGGGATCAGTCAGGAAGGTGCCCAGAAAGCGGACAGTGGCAAGCTGGAGGGCGTAGCCGAGGCGGTTGTGTTTGCCTTTTTTCTGGGCCAGGACAGCGCGGTCGTGATCGTCAAAGCGGAAATAGCGGTGCAGCTGCTCGGCGGTCAGTATCGGTGGATAACGGCCATCCCTTGCCAGCAGAGCCGTGCTGTCTTCGGATGCAGTTATGGCGCGGGACATCTCGCTCCACGCGCTTTTGTCTCTGGGAGGACAATCTGTTGACCTGATGGGCCGCCCACAACCGGTCGGCCCAAGATCGCCTCCTCACATCCCATCTTCCGCTAGAGTATCTGAATATGGTCTCAGAAATGCAGATATTCTCTGAGAGGCGGTGGGCTTGGCCGTACGTCGCCTGGTTGCAGGCGGTGGTGGCCACCACGGGCAGCCTGTATTTCAGCGAAGTGATGCACCTGCCCCCCTGCACCCTGTGCTGGTACCAGCGCCTCATGATGTACCCGCTTGTCTTCGTGCTGCTCGTCAGTCTGCTGACGCAGGACACGCGCCTGCGTGCCTACAGTCTGCCGCTCTCGGTCACGGGGCTGCTCATTGCCGCCTATCACAACCTGCTGTACTACGGCGTCATCCCCGAGGGCCTGACCCAGTGTGCAGCGGGCGTGTCCTGCACCGCCCGGCAGATCGAGTGGCTGGGCTTTATCACGATTCCGCTGCTCAGCCTGACCGCCTTTACCGTCATCACCCTCAGCCTGCTGCTCACCAAACCCCGAGGTACCGCATGACCCGTCTGACCCGTCCACCGCATAAAGCACCCATCGTTCTCCTGACTCTCGGCGCGCTCGCCGTCCTGGCCACCATTCTGGCGTTGAGCCTGGCCAACCGCGCCACCCCGAAGGCTGCCCTGCCCACCGACGCCCGTGAACGCCTCATCCGTGCCGATAGCCCTGCCCTGGGGCCCGCCGACGCCAAGGTCACCATCGTGGAGTTCTTTGACCCCGAATGTGAAGCCTGCCGGGCCATTGAGCCCGACCTGATGAAGCTGCTGGAGAAGTACGGCGGTGAGGTGCGTCTGGTCGCGCGCTATTTCCCGCTGCACACCAACTCCGTGCTCGCTGCGGGTCTGATTGAGGCGGCCGCCCAGGAGGATGAAGCCAAACGCTGGCGAGCCCGGGACTACCTGTTCACCAAGCAGTCCGAGTGGGGCGAGCAGCAGACCCCGCAGACGAGCAAGTTCCTGGACTACGCTGCAAACCTGGGGCTTGACCGCGAGCAAGTTCAGCGGAGTCTGGACTCAGAAGACGTCCGGAAGCTGGTCGAACGCGACCGGCAGGACGGCCTGGCCGTCGGGGTCAGTGGCACGCCTACCTTCTTCGTCAACGGCCAGCGGCTTGAGCAGCTCAGCGTACAGGCGCTGGAAGCGGCCATTCAGCAGGGATTGGAGTAACGGTTGAGGTCCCGACAAGCTGTGCAGAAACGAGGCCCCAGTTGGGGACTCGTCTCATGAACGGCTGCACGCCGGCTCACGGCCTGTGGAGCGAAGCAGCCGGAGCAACAGCCGCTTCCACGCGTGTGATCTATGAATCCCTGCTCATCCTTTAGTCCGAGACACTTGGTACATTCACGCCGTCTTATGCAGATTCACATGTTTGGTGCGGCGCTCGTGGCGGCTGCCTTGATCTCTCTGGGCTCGGCCGCCAGCGTCACCGTCAAAGCGGGCGACACCCTGTCCAGCCTCGCGGTGCGCAACAGCACCACGGTCACGGCCCTGCTCCAAGTTAATCCAGGAATTCGAGCCAACCAGCTCCAAGTTGGCCAGAGGCTGACGCTGCCCACACGGCTGGCCTCAACACCTGGGGTGACTGTCCGCGCCGCTTCGGTGCGCGTCAGCGCGGTGCCGCCCGTTCAGGGCCGCCTGACCACGCCCTTCAATGCTCAGCATGGTGGTCTGGACCTGGCGGCCCCGACCGGCACGCCCATCCGCGCGGCCATGGCCGGCTTCGTCAAAAGCGCGGTCTTTGATGCCCGCAACGGCTGGGGCTGGACGGTCGTGCTGGAACATGCCGGCGGCCTGACCACCCGGTACAGCCACAACAGTGTCAATCTGGTGCGCACGGGCCAGCAGGTGGCCACGGGGCAGGTCATCGCGCGTGTGGGCAGCACTGGCAACAGCACCGGTCCCCATCTGGATTTCCGGGTGTATCAAGCAGGCATTCCTGTGAATCCGTACGGCTTCTTTTAAATCTGAGCGGATGTGCAGGTAAGCTGAAGAGGATGCGCTCCTGGCCTGTTCCACTTCACGGTAACTGGCGTGCTGATGTGTTCTGGGCCGCGCTGGGTGGCGGTCTTGGTACAGTGTTTCTCGTCTCGGTCTGGAGTTGGTTTGCCCCTGTGCCTCTGGCCCTGCTCTTCCGTGAGATCACGCGGCGTACCCCCGCCGACACATTCAAACTCACCTGGCTCTTCGGCGCCGGGTTCTTCGCCGCCCACCTGTTGTGGCTGCCCAGCAGCCTTTCGGGCTTCCTGGGTCCGGGTGCGGTCATCCTGAGTGCCCTGCTGATCGCCACGCTGGCCATCCTGTGGGGGCTCACCGCCGCCCTGACCCGCTGGCTCCTGGGGCCTGCGACGCTGTGGGGCTTGCCCCTGGCCTGGACTGTGATGGACGCGCTGCGCGCCACCGGCCCATTCGGGTTCACCTGGGGCAGCCTGGGTTACGCCTGGGCGCCGACGCCCCTGGTGCAGGTGGCGGACCTGGGGGGGATTGCCCTGGTGGGGTTGTTGGTGGCTTTGAGTGCGGCCGCCCTGGTGTCGGGGCAGCGGTCGGGACGAAGCGCAGTGCTGGGAGCGGTGCTGCTGGCCGCTGGCTACGGCCTGACCCGCCCATCCCCACCTGAGGGCACACAGCAGGTCCTGCTGGTCCAGGGCAACATTGATCCCCGGCTGAAAGCAGCGGGGCGCCGCACGGAAGAACTGACGCACTACCTGAATCTGACGGCCGCTGGCCTGCGCGCCGCGCCCGCCACCCTGGTCGTCTGGCCGGAGACGGCGGCGCCGCAAGCCCCCACCACGGCGCCTGTCCGCCGCGCGCTCACCGCCGTGCCAGTGCCTCTGCTCCTGGGCGCCCCCACCCAGGACGCCGGCCTGCGCAACAGCGTGTACGCAGTGCAGGCGGGACAGCCTCTGGGTCGCCAGGACAAACGGCAGCTGGTGCCTTTCGGCGAATTCTTTCCAGCCCGCACCGCGCTCGGCGGGGTGTACCGCGCGGTGTTCGCGGGGCTGGGCTTGCCGCCCCTGAGTGGCACAGTGCCCGGCACCACCACGCAGCCTCTGGCTTTGGGCGCCCTCCGGGCCGGCATCCTGATCTGCTATGAGTCCACGTTCTCAGCGGTGGCCCGCGCCCTGGTGGCTCAGGGGGCCAATCTGCTCGTGACCGCTTCAAATGACGCCTGGTTTGGGCCGTCCAGCGGCGCGGAGCAGCATTTCCAGATGGGCCGCGTGCGCGCCATCGAAACTCGGCGCTGGTGGGTGCGGGCCGGCAACGACGGCATCAGCGCGGCTGTCGACCCCCAGGGACGGGTGGTCGCCCGCTTTCCCCGTGGTGTGGCGGGCGCCTTCACCGCGCCGTATGGAACCGCTGAAACCCGGACCCTTTTTGTTCGCTGGGGCGACTGGGCGCCCCTCCTGGCCGGCATCGGCCTCGCGCTGGTGTGGAGCCGCCAGCGCTGGCTGACCGGGCGCCGCGCCGCTTGACGGTTCACCCCCAGCAGAGGCAACTGTCTTTGCCCGCAGCACAACTGCATTCTAATGTGTGTATATGAATGGATGTGCAGGTATGAAGATCAGGTGGGTTCGGGGATCCGATACGGGGAAGCGCCGTGGTGGCTAAACGGCTGGCCGGTTGGCGCCGCTGGCTGCCGCCAGTGATATCGGCCGTGCTGGTGACCGCCCTGATTGCCGCCCTCCTGCGCCCCGGCCGCTCAGGCATAGCTGGAAGCCCCCTGCTGGACAAACCTGCCCCCGCCTCTACCCTGCGCAGCCTGGACGGCGTGAAAGTTGAGCTGGCCAGCCTGCAGGGACGTCCCGTGGTCGTGAACTTCTGGGCCTCCTGGTGCCTGCCCTGCCGCGACGAAGCGCCGCTGCTGCGCTCACTGAGCGAGACCCAGAGTGACCGGGGCCTTGCGGTCCTGGGCATCTCGTTTCAGGAGCCGGAGTTGCAAAATGCCCGGGCCTTTATCCGGGAATACGCCCTGGCCTACCCCAGTTTGATCGATCCGGGCGCCCGCACGGCCATCAATTACGGGGTTAGTGGCGTTCCGGAAACGTTTTTCATTGATCGGCAGGGCATCGTCCGCAGTGCAGACCGGGGTGGGCTCACCCCAGCCCGGCTGAGTGAAGGCCTGAGCCGCATCGGGATCAAGTGGCCATGATGCGAACCGCCCTCACGCTCATAGCGTCACGCTGCCGGTTGCGACCGCCCTCACGCCTGCACAGGACGCGCAGGCACGTCAGATCGGGGGCAATTTGCGCTGTCCAACGTGCACCGGCCTGCCCATCACCGAGAGCGGCGACGCCTTGAGCATTCAGATGCGGCGCGAGGTACGCGATCAGGTCAAAGCGAGCCAGAGTGAGCGCGATATTTATGGTCTGATGGTGGCCCGATATGGCAGCGCCACACTGCTGAAACCACCGAAGCAGGGGCTGAATCTGGTGGTTTGGGCCACGCCGCTCCTGGCCCTGGGGGCAGGGGCCGTGCACTTCTGGCGCACCTTTCGCTTCCAGCAGACGAGGCGGGAGCCAGGCACGGCAACCGACCCGTATCTCGCTCAGGTGCGTCAGGAGACAGGGTCAAGAAAGAGCGGCGACTCCTGATCAGGGGTCGCCACTCCGCCCAGCCTTTTACTCCCGGTGCTCGGGATGGGGGTCTTCACTCAGCCACTGCTGATGCACCTGGACGTGGCTCAGGTTGAGGTGGACATGCTCATCCACGTGATCCACCGCGCTCAGCGGGAGCCAGTGATGCTGGCCGGACTCGTCCTTGGTGAGCTTGATGTACTCGCCGTCCACACGGTCCACCTGGCCGTGGGGCTGGCCATCGGCGCAGACAACGGGCATGTGCTCTCTGATCTGATCTTGTTCAGTCATCGTGGTGCCTCCTGAGCCCCGAACGTACGCCCCAGTCCCCCTTGCCCTGATGAACCCCGAGTCAAACCACCTTCATATCTGAGTAGATTTACATATGAGTGACAGCTCAGCTATCATAGAGCCATGACCCCCTCCTCCAGCCGGAACGATCATTCGGACCATCTGACCTACTTTGTCGAGGGTATGGACTGCGCCAGTTGCGTGCAGACGGTCGAGCGCATGGTGGCCACACTGCCCGGCACCAGTGACGTGAAGACCAGCTTTACCAAGCAGACCCTGACCTTGCACCTGGATGAAGGGCAGACGCCCAGGGGCCTGCTGGAGAAGAACCTCAAATCGCTGGGCTACGTGCCCGCCCTGCTCGGGTCAGCCGCGCCGGCCGGTTCTCAGCTCCACAATCACCCTGACGGCGAGCATGCTGGCCACACTCATGAGGTCGCGCCCGCAGGTACACCGTGGTACCGCACGGGTCAGGGCCGGCTGGTCGTGGTGTCCGGCGCGCTGCTGGCGCTGGCCTGGCTGCTGGGCTTCCTGCAGCCGTCGTTGTCGACTGCCGGCTACATCGCCGCCACCCTGCTCGGCGTCTGGCCGCTGGCGAAGAAAGCGCTTGCCAGTGCGCGCCTGGGTGATCCATTCAGCATCAACATGCTGGTCAGCCTGGCGGCGATTGGCGCCGTGGCCATCGGGGAGGCCGCTGAGGGCGCCGTGGTGGTCTTTTTCTTCGCAGTCGGCGAACTGCTCGAAGGCGTGGCTGCTGGACGGGCCCGCGCCGGCATTCAGGCCCTCGCGGCCCTGGCTCCGAAAACGGCCCTGCTGCTGGACGGCGCGCAGCCCCGGGAAGTCCCGGCCGACGCCTTGCAGGTTGGTCAGACGGTGCAGGTCAACCCGGGCGCGCGCGTGCCGGCCGACGGCACCATCCTGACCGGCACCTCCAGTCTGGATGACAGCCCAGTGACTGGCGAAAGTGTGCCGGTGGTGAAAGGCCCCGGCGACGCGGTCTATGCCGGCAGCATCAACACCGACGGCACCCTACAGCTCCGGGTGGACAAGGCGGCGGCCGACAACACCATCGCGCGCATCATCCACATGGTGGAAGAAGCCGAGGGGAGCAAAGCCCCCACCGCGCGCTTCATTGACCGCTTCAGCCGGTACTACACCCCTGTGGTGGTCCTGGTCTCTGCCCTGGTCGCTCTGGTCCCGCCGCTGTTCTTCGGTGGACTCTGGCATGACTGGCTCTACAAGGGCATCAGCCTGCTGCTGATCGGCTGCCCCTGTGCGCTGGTGCTGAGCGTACCCGCGTCCATCACCAGCGCCATCAGCGCTGGGACCCGGCGCGGCCTGCTCATCAAGGGCGGCGGCGCGCTGGAGACCATCGGTTCGGTGAGGACCATCGCCTTTGACAAAACGGGCACACTGACCGCCGGCCGGCCCCGGGTCACTGACATTGTGGGCGACCAGGTGGGCCGGGCCGAGGTCCTGCGCCTGGCGGCGGCGGTGGAGTCCGGCAGCAGTCACCCGCTGGCCAAGGCCATCACCGCAGCCGCGCAGCAGGAGGGCGTGACCATCCCCGCCGCTCAGGGCGCGCAGGCCCTGCCGGGCAAAGGGGCGAGCGCCACGGTGGAGGGGCGCGCCCTGAGCGTGAGTTCCCCCCGTCACGCGGCAGAACTCGCCCCCCTGAGTCCGGCGCTCCTCAGCACCATCACCGCCTTCGAGGAACAGGGCCGCACCGCCGTCGTGCTGCTGGAAGGTGCCACGCCTCTGGGCGTTCTGGCCATCCGCGACGAACCCCGCCCCGACGCCCGCGCCGCGCTGGCCCGCCTGAAGGACCTGGGCATTCAAACAGTGATGCTCACCGGCGACAACACCCGCACCGGGCAGGCCATCGGCCGGGACCTGGGGCTGGACGTGCAGGCCGAGTTGCTGCCCGAAGACAAACTGCGCCTCATCGCCAGTTACAAAGCGCAGGGCGGCGTGGCGATGGTCGGGGACGGCATCAACGACGCGCCCGCCCTGGCCCAGAGTGATGTGGGCATCGCCATGGGGGGCGGCACCGACGTGGCCCTGGAAACCGCCGACGCGGCCCTCTTACGTGAGCGGGTCTCGGGTGTGGCCGACCTGGTGGCCCTGTCGCGCGCCACCATGGGCAACATCAAGGTCAATATTGCCTTCGCCCTGGGCCTCAAGGCCATTTTCCTCGTCACCACCCTGCTCGGCTACACCAACCTCTGGATGGCCATTCTGGCCGACACCGGCGCCACTGCCCTGGTCACCGCCAACGCCCTGCGGCTGCTGCGCTGGAAAGGCCAGGACGCCCCGACCACTCCCGCTCCCCACACGGACGCTGCGGTGCCCGCGTGACGGCCGCAAAGGCGCCCATCACCCTCTACACCGTGCCCAACTGCCCGGACTGCCACGCCGTCGCGCGGCTGCTCAGCCGCTGCGGCGCCGCGTACACCGAACGAGATCTGCGCCAGGACCCAGGCGCCCTGGCGGCGCTGCGCCAGGTCACCGACGTGCGGGTCGCCCCCGTCACCGTGGTGGGCGAGCAGGTCTTTTTCGGCACGGTGGACCAGCAGCGCCCGGGCCTGCTCGCCGCGCTCAAGGGCACCGCATGAAGTGGCGCCCCCTTCTCCTGGTCCTGGCGCTCCTGGTCGCCGAAGGCCTCCTGAAAGCCTGGGCCGTTACCACCCTTGAGTCAGGGGTGAATCGCCCACTGTTTCCAGGTGTCCTTCACCTGGGCTTCACCCTGAATCCGGGCATGGCGTGGGGCCTGCTGGGCGGCTTTGCCGCGCCTCTGGCCATGCTGCGGGTGCTCGTCGGTCTCGGCCTCGTGGGCGCCCTGGGCCTGGGCCGCGTGCCCCGCCGCTGGATCTGGCCGCTGGCCCTGATCGCGGCGGGCGCGCTGGGCAATGGACTGGACGGTCTGATGCGGGGCGCCGTGGTGGACTACCTCACGTCACCGCTCCTGGACACCGTGTCCAGAGCGGTATCCAGAGAGCCATTTCCTGTCTTCAACCTGTCCGACGTGCTGGTGTGTGCCGGGACAGGCGCCTTGCTCATCCTCTCCTGGCGTCAGGATCGACGCTCCGCCCACGCGCGGAAGCAGCCTCTGTCCTGATGGCCCCCACGCCCCTATTCCCGCTTCCTGTCATCGTCTGGAGACCCTATGAAACGACTGTTGCTGCTGGCCCTCACCGCCTTTCTCGCTGCCTGTAATCAGACTGGGGGTGAGATTGAGGGCGTCAAGAGTTTCAAGTTCGAGGGCGGCGCCCATAAGCCCGGCCGCCTGGAGTACGCGCAGCGCCCACCGGCGGGCGGGGAACACAACTCTGCCTGGCAAAACTGCGGCGTGTACGAACGGCCCATCTACGACGAGTACGCGGTGCACAGCCTGGAGCACGGGGCAGTCTGGGTGTCCTACAGGCCGGATGTGGCGACCAGTCAGGTGTTACAACTCCGCGAGGTCTTGGACGGCCGGACCTACACCCTGCTCTCGCCCCACGAGACGCAAAAGGCGCCCATCGTGCTCAGCGCGTGGAACAAGCAGTTGGAGGTGCAAGACGCTTCGGACCCCCGGATCAAAGCGTTCGTCCAGACCTATGAGCAGGGCGGTGAAGCACCCGAGATTGGAGCCTCATGCAGCGGCGCGTACGACGACACGGTCTGATTCGCTGGGGAGGCGCGGCGCTGGCCACCGCCGCCCTGGGTGCCGGTCTGGCCGTCGTCTGGCCGGCGCCGCCCCGCGAGCCCAGTGCGGACGTGACCTTCGCCCGCGATATGGCCGCTCACCACGCCCAGGCCGTGAACATGAGTGTCACCCTCCTGAGGCGCGCGGCCGACCCCGAAGTGCGCCTGCTGGCCCAGGACATTCTGCTGACCCAGCAGGCGCAGATCGGGCAGATGCAGGGCTGGCTGATGGCCTGGGGCCGTCCGCTGGCCGGGCGGGAGGCGCCCATGAAGGGCATGGACCGTGTGGCCATGGGCATGGCGCCAGCAAGTGAAGAGGCCGCGCTGAACACCTTGCCGGTGACCACCGCTGAGACCCGCTTTCTGCTGCTCATGCGCCGGCACCATCAGGGGGGCGTGACCATGGCCACGTCGGCTCTGAACGCGGTGCGCCGCCCGGAGGTGCGGGCGTTTGCGCAGCGGGTGGTAAGCGCTCAGACCACAGAAATCCAGGCCATCGACGCGTTGCTTGGGGCCCGCAAGGTCACCGTTCCGTCAACCGCCCCGTCCCACTCAATGGACACGATGGACCATGAGTGACCACGGCCACAGCCACGGCGCCGCTGCCAATGCCCGCCAACTCACGCTGGCGCTGCTCCTGACCGGCAGTTTCCTGGTCGTTGAGGTCATCTATGGCCTGCTCTCCGGCAGCCTGGCCCTGCTCTCAGATGCAGGCCACATGCTCACCGACGTGATGGCCCTGGCTCTGTCGCTGTTCGCGCTGAAGATCGGCCAGCGGACCGCTGATCGCCGCCTCACTTTCGGGTACCGCCGCGCGGAGATTCTGGCGGCCGCGGTGAACGCGGCGGCCCTGTTCGCCATCGGGCTGTACATCCTTGTCGAGGCGTATGGACGGCTGCGGGCCCCGGTGGAGGTGCAGACCACCCCGATGCTGATCGTGGCCACCCTCGGGCTTGTGGTCAACCTCATCAGTGCGCGCCTGCTGGTGCAGGGCAGTGGGGACAGCCTGAACATGAAGTCGGCCTACCTGGAAGTCATGGGTGACCTGCTGGGGTCAGTGGCCGTCATCGTAGGCGCGCTCCTGATCCGCTTCACCGGGCAGACCTGGATTGATCCGGTACTCGGGGCGCTGATCGGCCTCTGGGTGCTACCGAGAACCTGGCAGCTGCTCAAGGCGAGCGTCAATGTCCTGATGGAAGGGGTGCCCAGCGGCCTGGACCTGGACGCGCTGCGGGCGGAACTGGCGGCCCTCCCCGGGATCACCGATGTACACGATCTGCACGTGTGGAGCGTCACCAGCGGCCAGCACAGCCTCACGGCGCATCTTGTCAGCCCGGCGCCATCTGCCGACGTGCACGCCCTGATCAGCACAGTGGCTACTCGCCACGGCATTGAACATGTCACGGTGCAGCTTGAAGCGCCCGGCGCCCATGACAGCACCCAGACCCATCTGCACCCCTGACTTTACACAGGAGAAAGACACGCCATGACCTCTGATTCAATTCCTCTTTCACAGGCCTCCCGGCCCTGGCTGCGCTCGCTCACCCTGGCGCTGCTGGCCGTGGCGGCCCTGCTGTCGCTCACTCTGCTCTATAGCCGCCTGCGCAATCCGCAGGGCCTGCTCGGCACAGCCTACCCGCCTGGCACAGTGGCCCCGCCCCTGGCCGGCACCGGCGACGACGGCCGGCCCCTGGCCCTGGCTGACTTCAAGGGCAAAACAGTCGCCGTCTTTTTCGGCTTTTTGAATTGCCCCAATATCTGTCCTACCACCCTGGCCGCCCTGGAACGGGTACGCCAGACGCTTCCAGAGCGGCGCCGCAAGGACTTTGTGAGTCTGCTGGTGACGGTTGATCCTGGGCGGGACACGCCGGCGGAGCTGCGCTCGTACGTGCGCTACTTCAGCCCGGACGCCCGCGGCCTGGTGATTCCCAAGGTGCCGCTGCGTCAGGCGGCGGCCGCCTGGGGCGTCGGGTTTGAGTATTCGAATATCACGGCGCCCGACCGCTACGAGGTTAACCACACGACCGGCGTGTATCTGGTAGACCGTGAGGGCAACCGGCGGGTGGTGTGGGACTACACGCAATTGAACCTCACGGACCGGATCGCTACAGACGTGAGGACGGTGATGCAGTGACGGCGAGTTTATCCACCAGCGTCTACACTGACGTAATGAGAACCGCCTCTCAGGACGACGTGTGTGAAGTGACCTGCCTGCATCCGGAGGCCGTCCAACTGGCGCGCACCCATCAGCCTGAGGACGTCTGTATTGAGGACGCCGCCGCCTTCTTGAAACTGATGGCGGACCCTACCCGGCTCAGGATTCTAAGTGCGCTGAAGACCACCGAACTGTGCGTCTGTGATCTGGCGGCGGTGGTGGGCATCAGCGAGAGTGCCGTCAGTCACCAACTGCGCCTGCTACGCACCGGCCGAATCGTCACCTTCCGCAAGGAAGGCCGCATTGCGTATTACCGCCTGCTTGACCACCACGTCACGACCACCATCCGCAATGCCCTGGATCATGCGACCGAGTAGTGGTCAACGGCGGACGCTAACGCTTGCCCTGCTGGGCGGCGCAGTGGTGAGCACGCCGGTCGGGTGGTGGCTAGTGGACAGCCTGCGCTGGCAATCGCCGCTGTACTGTATTGAGACGCCTGGTACGCTGTGGAACGGTCTGGCACCGCTCCCCGCGGGCCTGAGCCCCACCTGTCCGGACAGCCAGAGTTACCGCGAGGAAGTTCGGGCTGGAGAGAGCCGGGTCGAGCAGTATCTGGTGTCCGGCTGGCAGCCGCTGATTGCCGCCCAGGTTCTGAGAGACAAAGGCTTTGTGCTGCTGGACGACGAGCTGCGGGAGGCCACCCACTACTCGGCCTTCATGGGCCGCACCGTGCCGGCCGAGTTGCACTACACGGCCGTGCAGAAGGGTTCCAACACCCTGATCACCATCAGCGGGGCCGCACAGTGAGCCGGTCCAGGTAACGGCGCAGAAGATGGCCCAGGCCCAGATGCGCTGGCTGCTGAGTGTCCTGTGTGTCCTCGGCGCCTTCGTGTACCTGGGCCGCGAGCCCCTGGCCCTGGCCAACCCGGGCGCGGCCGCGCATGCGGGCCATCCTGGACCCAGCGGGTCAACCGAGCTGCCCGAGGGGCACGGCGCCCACTGCGTGTTCTGTTTCTCGGCGGCGTTTGCCCTGGTGCCCGATCCGGAGCCGGGCCGGGGGCGCGCGCTTCTCCAGCCGCGTCTGGTGGTGCGGCCAGCTGGCCCTGCGCCCGGGGTGGCGCGTGCAGGCCCGAGCGCCACCCGGTTTCGGATTGACCCGCCGCACGGCCCGGCGAAGGGCCCTGCGGCCCGCTCAGCCGCCCGATTCACTGTTGATTGAGGAGTTCCATGATCCGTTCTGTTGCAGCTCTGCTCACCGCCGCCCTGCTGTCTGTGGCCGCCGCGCACGCCACTGTTCGCACCGAGAGCGGCCTGAGTGAAAGCAAGGTTGGCGTCACCGAGACGTACCGCGTCAATGTCCCCACCGAAAAAGAGATCAGTACCACCCAGATTCGCCTCGTCGTGCCGGCGGGGCTGAGCATCACCCGCTTTCAGGTGACCCCCGGCTTTACCCGCACAGTCACCAGGAATGCCGATGGCCTGGTCACCGAAGTGATCTGGAAGGGCCGCGTGGCCCTCATGGAGTACGCGCGGTTCTTCTTCCAGGCCCGCAACCCGGCCGCCGCAGGTGACCTGACTTGGAAGATCTATCAGACCTACAGTGACGGCTCGGTCGCCGCCTGGGACGGGCAGGATCCGGAGAAGGGTCCCGCCAGTGTGGTGACCGTCAAGTGAGGGGGGGGCGCATCCGAGCGTTGGCCCTGGCCCTGCTGGTGCCGGGCACGGCCCTGGCCCATGCGGACCTGACCCGCGTCACCCCGGCTGCTGGCAGTACCGTGACGGCCCCAGCGGCCATCACCCTGCAGTTCAGTGAGCCCCTGACCACCCGATTTTCCACGTTCCGCGTGATGAAGGTGCCAGCCGGGACGAGCCCGCAGAAGGCCGCAGACAAGGCCCTGGCTCTGGAGGCGAACGCAGCGGCCCTGGCCACGAGGGCCGCCACTCTTCCGGCGACCGCAACCATCATCAAGCTGCCCTTGAAACCGGCCCTGCCCCGCGGCCTCTACGTCGTGGCGTGGAAGATCCTGTCGGACGACAGCCATCCAGTGACCGGCTTGCGCACCTTCACGGTCAGGTAGGCTCTGCCGGTGTCCCTCCTGCTCCTGGCCAAGTGGCTGATCTACCTGGGCGCCGCGCTGCTGGTGGGCGGCGTGGCCGCGCGGTCATGGCGGCCCGACGGCCAGCCTGGCATGCGCCCGCTGGCCCTGGGCGCGGGCCTGTTGCTGGCCGGCAGCGCCGCGCAGGTGCTGCTGACCCTGCACGCCCTGGGCTACCTGACCCTGCCGGACGTGCCAGCCTACCTGCAACAGACGGTGCCCGGGCGGGCGGTGCTGACCCTGCTGCTGGGCACCGCCCTCCTGCTGGCCGGCGCCCTGGCCCGCTGGCCGACTTGGCTCTGTCTGGCGGCGGCCGGAACGCTGCTCTGGGGCCTGGGTGGGCTCGGCCATGGGGCCACCCACGGTCCCAGTGTCCGGCTCCTGCACGCCGTCCACGCCGGCGCAATGGCGGTGTGGCTGGGCGGCGTGCTGACCCTGGTGAGCAGGCCGGAGGAGCGCCTGCCCGCCCTGGCCCGTTTCGGGCCAGTAGCGACCGTTTGTGTCCTGGTGCTGGGCGTCACGGGGGTGGTCGCCTCCTGGGAACACGCGGGCGGGATGCCGACCACAGACAGCCGGTATGGGCGGGTCTTGCTGCTTAAACTGGCGTTTGTGGGCGCCGTGCTGGTGGTGGCGGGGCTGCTCCGGCGGAGCCTGGCGCGTCAGAGGCGTGTGGACGCTTGGCTGGGGTTGGAACTGGCCCTGCTGAGCCTGATTCTGGCGGTGACGGCCAGCCTGTCGGTGACGCCGACGCCGGCTCACGGATAGGCGCCAGCGATTGCAGCCTTGACCCAGATAAAAAGCGGCAGGTCCAGGGGGGATTCCGTCTGGACCTGCTGTCAACGGGTTAGACCTTAGCCCCACAGGCCATCACAGCCCTGGATCAGAACGCGAACATGACATTGATCGCTCGCCGTACCGGTTCATATTCTGTTTCCGTGAAGCGGCCCAATCGTCCAGTGATCCGGGCCTGATCCACATAGCGCACCTGATCAATCAAGGCGATGCTGTCGCGTGTGAGGCCCCCAGAGCCACTCGCATACATTGAATAGAGCGCCTCACTCAGGTCCCTGAATTTCTCCACTTGGGACGTGAACGGGACGACCATCAGGCCGGGAAAACGTGGCGGTGCCAGAAAATCCGGGACCGCCACGATGATCGCGGGCCGGAAGCCGGACTGCTCGTTGCCACTCGGGTGCTGAGCAGCGAAGTCGACTTCCAGCACGACACCTAACGGAGCCGGATAGGTCAATCTTCGCCCATGTCCCAGCCCTGTTCAGCCACATAGCGGAAGGGCTTCACGGCTGGCCGGCCCTGTGGCCCCCAGTCGTATGGCTCACTGAGTAGCAGGTCAGGCGTCTGTGGCTGCCTTTGAGCCTTGCCCGGCGGCCGGTGGGCATTCAGGGTCACCACAGGAACGGGACCCTGCGGCGCGGCGGTGGCCATCATCACGTCGACCAGAGAAGCCCGCTTGAAGCGAGAGGCCTGGCGCTTGGCCAAAACAATCATGGCCTTTGCCGCCACCTTCTGCTTGGTTCGGAGCCGAACTTTGGTGGTCATGTCGTTTCACCCCCGCATGGCCAATCAGTGTACGCTGACTCGAGGAAAGCTGTGTGCACCCGGTATCCTTTGGGCTTGATGTTCACAGGCTTCATGCAACTTTCAAGCCAATTCAGGTGCGGCGTCCTCGCCATCGTCGTCACCCTCTGACTCCGGCGCCGGCACTGGGTGTGCTTCCTGCCACTCTTCAATCCAGGCCTGGGGAATCAGGGCGTGTCCGTCTCGCCAGACCTCCCGGATGGCGTCTTGAAAGCGGTCATCCTCCCGGAGATTGGCCATCCTCTGACCAGCGCTCTCACGCTTCAATCTGGGCGGCGCACGGATATCGAGTGCCATGACGCGTCCCAGCAGATTTGCGGCGACGCCTCCCATGCTGCTTTAAGCCCGGAAAACTTCTCTGCTGATTTGAGCAGGAAAAGGCACGGCCGCAAGGTCATGGTCCCGGTGTGGCAGTGTCCTGGCACGCAACGAAAGACCAGCATCTCGCTTGGTGCAGAGCGGTTCTTCCAGGCCCTCCATATACACTGAATGGGCCTGACACTGTTCAGGTTTTTCATGCAGCGGCGCCCATAGGGGGCGCCGTTTCCCCTGCTTACGGTTTGGGCTCGTTGACAATCACGATGCGGCCCTCCGGCTCAGCGTCCACTGCGGACCGCTCCTGCAGGTAGCGCACCAGAATGTCCACGTCCAGGGTTCCCGTGTCCAGGCGAGGCGCCCCCTTAAACATCGTGAAGCCGTCGCCGCCACCCGCCGTGAAGTTGTTCATCGCCACCTTGTACGTCTGGGCGTCCACAACCGGTTGGCCGTTCAGGGTCACGGCCACTACGCGGCTGCCGGCTGGGCGCCCGAGGTCAAAGGTGTAGCTCACGCCGCGGCTGACGTGCAGAAACTGACCTTTGTTCTCACTCCAGGTGGCCACGCCGTGCTCCAGTGCTGCTCTGATCTGGGCGCCCGTCAGCGTCAGGACCGTCAGGGTATTGCCGAACGGCTGCACCGTGGTGGCCTCGTCGAAGGTGATGGGGCCGGCGTTGATGCTGGCCCGCACGCCACCGCCGTTCACAAAGGCGAGTTGCGCCCCCGCATTCTGGGCGGCGTCCAGTGCGGCGTCGGCCAGGACGTTGGCCATGGTGCTCTCGCGCCGGCGCACGACCTCGCGGTTGCCGTTCAGGCCGCGCGTGGTTTGCCCGATCACCCGTTGGCGCAGGTTGGCAATCGGCACGGTCAGCGTCTCCACCATGCGCTTGGCGGTGGGGTCCTCGGCGATGTCGGCAGTGACGGGTACGGGGTTACCTTCCCAGCTTTCCACCGCGCCGCTGTCACTGAACGTCACTTTCAGGCGGCCCAGCACCTTGCCCCACTCCCACGCCGCCACCAGCAGGGTGCGGTTGCCATCCGGGTTGGGCACGATTGTCGGATAGGGCCCTTCGCTGGCGGGGAAGTCTTTATTAGTGAAAGTGCCCAGCAGGGTGTGCGAGTGCCCACCCACAATCACGTCAATGCCAGAGACGGTGCGCGCCACCTCCTGCTCCAGGGTGTACCCCAGGTGGGAGACCAGGAAGATCTTGTTGACGCCCTGACCTTGCAGCGCCGTGACACTGCTGCGCAGGCTCTGCATGAGTTCAAGCATCTTCACGTTGGGACCAGGCGAGCTGATCTGCGGCAGGTCAGGGGTCACGGCGCCGATGACCCCCACCTTCTCCCCGCCGACGCTCATCACGGCGTACGGCTTGATCAGGTCTTTCAGGAGGGGCTCGGCCGTCACATCCAGATTGGCAGCCAGCAGCGGAAACCGCGCGCGCTCGGCGAACGTGGCCAGCGCTTCCGGGCCGTCGTCGAACTCGTGGTTGCCCACGGCCATGGCGTCGTAGCCCATCAGATTCATAAACAGCACGTCGGCCAGGCCCTTATACACGTTGTAGAACAGCGTGCCCTGGAAGGTATCGCCCCCAGAGAGGACCAGGGGATTGGGGTCCTGCGCGCTGAACTGCTTGACCAGCGTCGCCTGCCGGGCGTAGCCGCCGTACAGGTTCTCGCCGATCTTGGTGGGCTCCAGGCGCCCATGCAGGTCGTCGGTGTGCAGCACAGTCACCGTCAGCGGCGCGGCGTGGGCGTTGCTCAGGAGGGCTGCAGTTAACAGGGCCAGTGAGAAGCGGGTCATGGCGTCCACAATACAATCCGCCTGGGTCAGGTGCCCTTCAGCAACGCAGGTCACTCATGGGGGGGTGGTTGATCCGGGTCGCAGTAGTCAATGGCGGCACTCTGGAACGTGCCGGTCACGATCTCCCGTTTGAAGGGGTAACCGACCCGGACCCCCTCGGCCGCACATTCGAGGGTAAAGCGCTCCCCCGGCGCCACCGCCGTGTCGCCCAGCGTCAGAGGCCGTTTGGCCTCATAGATCGCGCAGTAGGGCGTGCAGAAGTAAAACCCGACGGGCTTGCCACTGCTGTTGCGGGCGATGGCCGCGCCGCCCGTGTCCACAGCGCGCCGGATTTCATCCCACAGGGCCACGCTGGCGGCCGGATCAGGATCAAGAGCCCACATCTCGCCGATCACGCGCGCCGCGTTCTGGTTGCGTTTCAGGGAAGCGGTGGAATCTGGATCGGTCATGGCCCAGGGGTCGAAGCTCTTCTCGCCGGGCAAGGGCGTATGCGGAAAGGGCCCACCTCCCCGTGGGCGCTTTGGCGTCCCTGTGCCCGGTGGGCGCTCATTCATCAGGGCCGGATAGCTGATCAGCTGGCCCGCCCGGTACAGGGCTTCAATGGCACCTTTCGCCTGGGTCTCAATCTGCTCATGCAGCTCGGCGGAGGCGTTTGGACGGTACATGACCGCCGCATACTGCGCTTTGGACATGGCTTCGGCAAACTGGCCCCTGAGTTTGGCCAGTCTAGCGTGATCGCTGGTCGGCGTGGCCTGCTCTAAGCCGTGCATCGCCGCCTCGGCGTGCAGGCGCATGGCCTCCAGCGCCGCCATCATGGCCTCCAGATGCGGCCGGGGACAGGGCTCCACGGGTGACCAGGCCGGGAGGGCGGCTGGCAGGGTCCCCCTGGGCAGGTCGAAGTCGGGGTCGTGGGCCGCCTGGCTGGCGTGGCCCAGCCAGCGCTGCACCTGCTGGTAGTACCCCTCCACCTGATCAAACGTCACGGGCGGCACGAAGCCTACGGTGCCTGGATCGGCCGTCTCGTCAGCTGCCAGCATCTTGTCCCCCAGGGCTTGCAGCGCGAAGGCGTTCCAGGCGCAGGCCAGTTCCAAGCCCACATGGCGCTTGAGGGCAAAGGGACTGACGCCTCCCACCAGCAGGTCGAAGCGGCGGCGTTCGGCCGCGTCCAATAGAGGGTGCACCGCCGCGCCCGCCTGCCGGTAAGCGTAGAGGGTCTGCGCGTCACGCTCGCCACGGGTAAAGGCGCGCATCCGCGCCCAGATGCCTGGGGTCTCCATGCTGCCCACTGTACGGGGGATGAAGTGGGTGCGCGGCAGAAGTTGAAGGCATGCTGCACAGACCCAGGTTTCAGGAACGCCCTTTGGGGGTGTTTGCAGCCTGTTTTGCGTCGGTTCCAGACAGACGCCGGGTCGGCCACTCAATGCTTCCCTCCTTCAAGAAGGGACAGTGGTTTTCCGATACATTGCCCTGCGCCACGGGAGGTGACCTCCGGTGCTCAGCCGGCGCCTGACACCTGCCCGGTGATCAGGCGTGGGCAAGGAGAACTTCTTGAGTAGACTGGACCACCTTCCATGACGGCAGATGACCTTTTCCCCAATGCCTCATCACCTGGGCTGTCGGCTGAGCTGCTTGATGTCACGCACGCGCTGCGGGCTCGCTTTCCCAAACGGCCAGCTGAGATTCGGCAACCCACCCAGAATCTGCAAGACGCCTATGCCCAGGCACAGGACCTGAGCAACGAATTTCTCTCTCAACTTACGCTCTTCGGCACCCTCTCTGGCGCGCGGGCCACCCCCCGGCCGAACGGCATCAAAAGCTGGGCCCGCACAGAAGAGAAAGGCAACCTGTTCGGTCTGGTGCCACTCGACATCCTGGGGGGCAAATACGTGTTTGGGCAACTCACCCCCCTGTACGCGGCGGCGGCGCGCGTGCATGAGAGCTTTGACGTGCTGGCCTTTCAAGACCGGTTCCTCAAGCCTCAGGCCAGTGGCTACCGCGACCTGCAGTTTGTGGTCTCTGTGCAGGGGCACGCGGCGGAAATTAAGTTCTGTCACGCGGCGTTTGATGAGCTGGACGCCTATGAGCACCGCCTGTACGAAATGCGGCGGGTTCTCGAACGCAAGGCAGAACTGTCCGCCATTGAGCGGATTGTCTTGGATACACTCATTGATGCGAGTACACTGATGTACCAGCAGGTCTGGGCCAGCGTCAGTGCAGAAGGAGGCGGTGAGTAGATGACCAAGTTTTATCTGGTGGGCACCGTGCCCGTCAAAATCGAGAAGCGTCCCGACGGTGCGACGGTGGTTCAGGCCTTTAACGTTCAGCTGGGACGCCTGGAGAACAACTCCCGCTACTACACCATGATCCGCCGCGATGACACCGGACTGGTGCGGGTGATCACAGAAGCGGAGTTTGACGCCCAGGTGGCGGCCCTGCGGCTCAAAGCGTCCTGATCAGCGAACCTTGCGCGGGGGTGGCCTCAGGCCACCCCCGCGTTTACGCCTCGCTGAAAGCCAGCACGTCGGCCGTGGCGCGCTGAGCGGTCAGCACCAGTCCAGGCTCAGCAATCTTTTCTGCTATGAGGCGCGCCCGCATCAGCCGTTCCGGGGCAGATGGATCCTGAATGCGGGCCAGTTCCCGGCTGTAGTACAGCGTGGCGAGCGTTTCGTATTCCCACAGCGACCGGGTGCGGGCCGCCGCGATGGCCTGTTCATAAAGCGCGCGCCCCAGTTCTTCGTTGCCACGGCGAAATGCGATCAGGCCCCGGGTGGCGCTCAGCGTGAGCCCCAGTTCTGTGTCAGGGGGCAGCGGCTGGGTGCGCGCGAGGTACTGCTGGGCCAGGTCGAGCTGACCGGCCTCAGCCAGGTAAAACGCCATGTTGTTCAGCAGCAGATCCTCGGCAGGTGAGGCGGCCAGCGCCATGCGCGTCAGGTCAATGGCCCGGCTGGGGGTGGGATCAAGCAGGTGTGAGAGGTACCCCGCCAGAATCGCAGGTTCAGCAGAAAACGGTTCATCCTGGAACCAAGCCAGGTAAGCGGCGCGCGCCGCCTGAAACTGCTGGGCTTCGTAATTGGTCCATCCGGCTGCTTCGAAGTTGCGCGGCACATCGGTCCACTGGCGCTCATCCAGATCCAGGCGCACTTGAGGGGCCGCCCACTGCACCTGGGCCAGGGCATTCTCGGTGGGCTGCTCCAGGGCCTGTTGCAGCAGCCGCCGCACCTTCTTGGGTTTGGCACCTTGGAGTTCCAGGGTGCCGAGGGCTGCGGCCAGCTCACTCATGTGGTGCGGATGAAACTCCCGGCGATCCAGCACCTCGCGCGCCCGTTTGATACTTCGGGGAACCAGGCCCGCCACCATGGCGGAGCTGATCTCAGCGGCCATCAGCCAGGGGTCGTGGAGGGTACGGGGTTGACGCCGGAGCAGGTGAACCGCTTCGTCTGGTGCCTGCACGTGCACGTAGAACCGCACGGCCGCCCGGAGCACCAGCCGGTGGTGCGGGGCCAAGCCCAGGGCGACCCGCAGGTGCCGCTCGGCCTTGCGGGTCGCGCCTAGGGCGGCGTACATGCGGGCTAGGTCCACGTGGGCCATCGGACTCCGGTCAAACGCCTTCAGGTCCGCGCGCAGCCGCCGCACTTCACTGTGCATGTCGTCTGGGGCCAGTTCGTCCATGTTGGGCGGAGAGAGGGGGCGCAACTCGGCCAACGGCTGACCCAGGATGTGCCGTGCGGCCTGCAGCACGCGCGGTGTGGTGTCGTGAGGGTGGCGCAGCAGAAAGGCGGCGGCGTCCTGCGCGCCGTCAACTTGGCGCAGGAGGGTGGCTGCGCCGGTGAGTTCAGCGGCCCGCCCCACGGAAGGGTGGGCCGCAAACGCCGTCTGCAACTCCAACAGGCGGACGCTGGCCTGCGCCCGGACCCGCTGCGTTTCCTTAGGCTGCGCAGCGTTCAGGCTGTTGGCTTCTCCCAGCTGGACGGCGGTGGCGGTCTCCCGCCAGCGCGGAATGACGCGCCGGTCTTCCTGCCGCGGCAACTGGGTCACCGCGCACGCCGCTGAGCCAGCAGAGCCCGCTGCCGCAGCAGGTCAAACAGACTGACGTGCCGCTGTACGCTGGTGGGGTCGAGGGTGCCAACGTTGCTGGGGTGCCCCCGCCGGGCAGGTTCTGGACAGCACAGCTCCCGGATGCAGCGGGCCAGCTCGGGGGCCAGTTCAGGCCCGACCCGGGCCACCAGCTCCCGCTCGACTGTCCGCATCGCCCGGCCGAAGGCGCCCAGCAGATGCGGCAGCAGATCCTCAAAACTGCCTTCCCACTCCCCACAGAAGATGATGGGCTGGAGCGGTTCGTCCAGTTCGTCGTACAGGTACGTGTTGAAGTGTTGGTGGGTAAACAGGAAGGTGACCAGTCCGCCCAGCATGTAGAGGTCAGCCCATTTGCGCTCCCGCCAGACTTCGGTGGACGGCGCGAAATACAGCACTTCGGGCGGGGCGTACTCCATGGTGCCGGAAAACAGATGCTCGTGGTGGGGGGAGGTGCCGCGGGCGTCCACGGCCCGGCCCAGGTCCCCAATCTTCCAACCGTCCCCAGGAAACACCAGGATGTTGGCTGGCTTCAGGTCGTTGTGGGCATACCGGGCCCCGTGCAACTGCTGCAGCCCTACCGCGACGTGGTGAACACAATGCAGGAGCCAGACCGAATCAATGGTCGTCATGGCCAAGTGGTCGCGGATGTCCCCGGCTGCGCGGTCAAACACGATGTAGGGCACCGGAACGAGGATGCCGGGCAGCCGCTCCTCACCGTGATCCATCGCCCGCACGACACGGTGCATGCGCAGGTCCCGGCAGATGTCGAGAAGTTTGACCTCAAAGTTGAACTGCGCGGAGACAAGTTGGAGTTCCAGCATGACGTTGGGGGCCTGGTAGACGTCGGACAGGTCAATGACTTTCAGGAACCCTTCGCGCCCGTCACGGTGCTGCACGAAGTAGCCGACCGAATGCTGCCCTTCATGAACGGGCGCCGCAGACCCCACTGGGGTCAGCACCTCCCAGCCACTGGTCAGCGTCATGCCAGCCAGGAAATGAGCGGGATGGGTCTGCAGGGTGCGTGGCGTGGGGTGAGACATAGGAACCTTGGCGTGCAGGCACCGTATCACGGGTGACCCCTCGACTCGCCCGAAAATGCCCATCAGACGTTCCAGTTCAGCTGCGCTGCGGTCATACGGAACTCAGGTGAGCCGAAGGCGAGGGGCGAGCGGACTCGTAGAGCTGCATCGCAGAGCAAACACGAGCAAATGCGGGCCTCCGGCGATGGAAAAGCAGAGGCGCTCTTCCCCATAGGCCTTGGAACCAGAGGAGTCCCGTACAAGGCGCCGTCTACAGTTCTCCGCAAGCGGTCATCCACTGGCCTGACCATCTGGTCAGTGGGCGGCTTTGCAAGTGTGGTGTGCCCGACCCCTCTGAAGACGTGACATCCCGCTGCCCAATATTCGCCACGCCTTGACTTTTTTTTAGGCATGACTAAAATACGGTATGAATCTGATAGATGAATGGTCTGGGCAGGCGCAGCGGTGAGCTGGCTGCGTTCGCTGCTCTCCCGGCGCGACGTGCTGCGGGTGGGGGCGGGCGGTGCGGCCGCCCTAGCGGGCAGTGTGGCCCTGGGTCAGAGTGGGTCACACCCCGCTGGCCACCCTGGGGCCGCCCCGGCCAGCCCAGCACCGGCCACGTCCGCACACACCGGGCACGGCAACAACCTGATGGTCGGCTCGGTCAACCACAAGCGCAACGGCTTCGATCCGATGGCGATGCTCACGGACTGGGACTGGGGCAAGGTCAGCACCCTCCCGAATGGCCAGACGCTGCGCGAATACACCATGATCGCGCAGGATAAGGAGATCGAGATTGCCCCTGGCATCTTCTTCCCCGCCTGGACATACAACGGCCGCGTCCCAGGCCCCACCCTGCGCTGCACGGAAGGCGACCGGCTGCGCATCACCTTTATCAATCAGACGATTCACGCGCACACCATTCACTTTCACGGCGTGCACTCGGCCGAGATGGACGGCGTACCTGGGGCCGGCCCCGGTGAAATTCAGCCCGGCGGGCGCTTCGTCTACGAGTTTGACGCCGAGCCTTTCGGCTGTCACCTCTACCACTGCCACGCCACGAGCTTGAAACGGCACATTCACAAGGGCATGTACGGGGCCTTCATCGTGGATCCCAAAGAGGGGCGGCTGCCGGCGCGTGAGTTCGTGATGGTGCAAAACGCCTTTGACACCAACTTCGACGGGGCCAACGAGATCTATGCGGTGAACACGGTGGGCTTCGAGTTCGCACGCCGGCCCATTCCCGTTCAGAAGGGTGAACTGATCCGCATCTACCTGATCAACATCCTAGAATTCGACCTGATCAACTCGTTTCACCTGCACGCGAACTTCTTCAACTACTACGACACCGGCACCACCCTGGAGCCCACCAGCCGCATCGTGGACACCATCATGCAGGCCCAGGGCCAGCGCGGCATCCTGGAATTTAAGTACAAGTTCACCGGCAACTTCATGTTTCACCCGCACATCAGCGAGTTCACCGAGCTCGGCTGGATGGGCTCGTTTCAGGTGGTGGAGCCAGACGCCTATCCGGCGGCCTTGAAAGCCGCTGGAGTGGACGCTGGCTGGGACCGGCGCAGCCGGCAGGGTGCTGCTGGGGGCCGCTCGTGACCGCGCCGGCCACGGCGGCTGGCCGCTGGACCAGCCTGTGGGGCCTGGCCCTTGTGCCCCTGCTCCTGCTGGGGGCGGTGCTCGCGTACCTCGTGGCGACGGGCGGCGGCCTGAAGACCTTACAGGGCCCACCGGTCGAGCAGCTTAAGGTCAGCCGCGTGACCCTGCCTGAACGAGGCGTCATTCAGGTGCACCTGGTCAACGACGGCCCCCAGACCGTCACCGTGCCACAGGTGATGGTGGATGACGCTTTCTGGTCGTTTACGGCGCAGCCCGCTGGCCCCATTCCCCGCCTGGGCCGCGCGACCCTGACCATTCCGTATCCCTGGGTGGACGGGGAAGCCCACAAGGTGGCGCTGCTGACCTCGCTGGGCACCGTGTTCGAGGCTGAGATTCCGGTGGCCACCCTGACCCCGCAGCCCGGGCGCGATCTCTTGGTGCGCTTCGGACTGGTGGGCCTGTACGTGGGCGTGGTGCCGGTGGTGCTGGGCATGCTCTGGTTCCCCTGGATGCGCCGCCTAAGTGCGCGGGCCATGAACTTCATCCTGGCGCTGACGGTGGGCCTGCTGGTTTACCTCGCGGTGGGCACATACCTGGACGCCCAGGAATTCGCGGCCGCGCTGCCCGCCTTCTGGCAGGGCACCCCGGCGGTGCTCCTGATCGCTCTGTTGACCTTGGGGGTGCTGCTGGCGCTGGGCAGCAAACGTCAGCCGGAAGAAGCGCCTCTGGGGCTGTCGTACCGCATCGCCACGGGGATCGGGCTGCACAACCTCGGGGAAGGCCTGGCGATTGGGGCGGCGTTCGCGCTGGGCGAAGCGGCGCTGGGCACCTTCCTGATTCTGGGCTTCACCCTGCACAACATCACCGAGGGCCTCGGCATCGTCGCGCCGGTCGTGCGGCAGAAACCCAAATTCATTCAGTTTGTCCTGCTGGCGCTGATTGCGGGGGGACCCGCCATCCTGGGTACCTGGCTGGGCGGCTTTGCGTTCAATCCGGTGCTGGCGACCATCTTCCTGGCCGTCGGCGTGGGGGCTATCGTGCAGGTGGTGTGGGAGGTCGGCCGCCTGGTGGCGCGCAACACGGCGGCCCTGGGCGCGCCCCTGGTGGGCTGGTCCACCCTGGGCGGCTTTACAGTCGGTGTCGCCCTGATGTACTTCACCGCCTTCTTCGTCAAGTTTTAACGCGGTGGCCCAGAGCGAGACGCTCTGGGCCTCTTGCTTGGTTCTGTATATGAATATATGCTCAGATATGGAATCTAAAGTCTTGTATCCAGCGCTGTTCGCCTTCACGCTGCTGTACCTGCTGCTGGCGTTTGTCTGGCGCTCGGTGCTGGTCTGGCGGCGAACGGGGGCCAATCCGTATGTGCTGCCCCAGGATGACAGTCCGCAGGGATATGTCGGCGCAGCCATGCGCCTCTTGATGGCCGCCGTGCTGCTGACCACGGGGGTGATGGCCGCTGTACCTCAGTCGGCGGACCTGATGGGGTTATTGCCGTGGTTGGTCAGCCCCGCGCTTCAGAGTGGCGGCTGGCTCCTGATGGCCGATGCCCTGGGGCTAACCCTGGTGGCCCAGGCCCAGATGGGCGCATCCTGGCGCATCGGACTGGATGCGCGGGCGCGGACCGCTTTGGTGCAAAGCGGGGTGTTTGCCCGCTCGCGCAATCCGATTTTCCTGGCCATGCGCCTGATGCTGCTGGGCTTGTTCCTGGCCGCGCCACAGGCCGTGACCCTGACGCTGCTGGTGGCGGGGGAGGTCCTGATGCAGGTGCAGGTCCGGCTGGAGGAGGCCTACTTGCACGGTGTCCATGGGGAGACGTACGAGGCGTACCGCGCACGGGTCCCGCGCTGGTTGTGACCAGGGCGGTCGCAGCCCCGCCCCCTGGTGTGAAGAGACAGCGGCAGCGGATGCGCGGCGCTGCGTCGGCCGTCCCCTGGTCCGTGCCCCCATGAACAGCCAAGTGAAACCCCGACTTTTCGGCTCATTGCTACTGCGATGCCGAGCCGTACCGTTGACGGCTTCCCGTCGACGGTTTTTCAACCGTCTTCTTTGTATCGTCCTGATCGGCCTTTTTCCATTTTTTTGCCCGGCACTCTACCGCCTGCCCTGATGGCTGCTCACTCCGGCAAGCACGTCACCAGCCCGCGCTCCAGCGCCAGCAGCGCCGCGGCCGCCGGCACCAGGAACACGTGCCACACCCGCCCATCCTCCCCCACCACCTGCTCCCCCGTCACGTGCATCGGCACCCCCGGACAAAACCACCGTGTCACCCGTGCCCCCGGTCCTCTCGGCGCATCATTGCAGATCACCGCCAACGCCATCCCCGCATCCACCGCCGCCTGAAAATGCGCCCGGTAGTTCGCCGCATCCCCGCCCACCCACCGCGCTGGACGAATCTTCACGCCCCGCGGCACTGGCCAGTCCAGCACCACCTCCGGCAGCTCGGGCGGCCACACCGCTTCGGGACTCACGGCTTCACCTTGAGCTTCACCTTCGGCTCGTACGCGGCCTCCACCCGGCACCCCGGCCGCCCTTGCAGCGGCAACGCGTACACGCCCACCCCGAACAACTCCGCCACCTCGACGGCCAGGTCCGCATCCAGATCCGCCACGTCCAGCACCTCCCCCTCCGCATCCAGCAGCCCCACGCCAGCGCAGCTGCTCACGATCACCGACGCGGCCGCCGGGCAGCACGCCACCACCCGCACCGCCAACGCCCGCACCGCCGCCTCCGTCTCCCCGATCAATGCCCGCTGCACCACCACCGTCCACCGGAACGGCTCCGACCACCCCGTCACGCGGCCAGCAGGACCGCCACCCCCCGCTGCACCTCCCCCCACACCTGCGCCGCATGCGCCGACGGCAGATCCTGCACCCGCGCCACCGCCCCCCGCAGCGCCCCATCCGCCCCACTCAATCCCTCCAAGATCAGCAGGTCCTCCAGGGTCAGGATCATGATCCGGTCCAGTGCCCCCAACACCCCCACATCACCCCAGACCCGCAGCAGACCGCCCAGCACCTCCCGCGCCAGGGTCCGCGTCAACCACCGCCCATCATCCGCCCTGGGCGCCTCGCCCAGCGCCAACCGCACCACGGTCTCCACGATAGGCACGGCGTCGGTCCGAAGGCCAGGGGCTTGCATCTCATGCCCTTCACCCTCACTGGCCTGGAGGTGACCCGCCCGGCCCCCCATTGGGGTCTAACGTTCGTCACCCCCACGCATGACAGGGCGCAGGGCCTGACAAGACAACGGCATCAGCGCCCCGGCGGGCTGAACGAGCACCTCCGGCAGGCATCGCCTCTCCCCCCGGCACACCCTCCATCCACAGGGTAGGGTGGGAATCGCGGGGCCACTGGTACAGCTACACGGCAGCCCGCATTCTGCTGGTCGCCAGCCTGCTGAAAGTGCTTCCGGCTCGACGGTGGGCCGTCGTGATCGCAGATCGGGAGTTCGAGCCTGGGTTGTTCTGAGTGCGTTGGACGCGGTTTTTCGGGTGCGCTACCGAAACGATGTATGACGGACGGTCAATCTGTGGGTCGTACAGTCAGCGGTCGTCGTCGCGTTTGTGAGTGTACATGCGTGTATCTGCGAGTCGCAGCGCCCGGCTGGGGCTGCGGGTGTCGGTAGGTACGTCCGCCGTGCCGAGCGCCGCGGTGATCGGAAACCCAGCGGCCTGCGTGGCACGCACGGCATGATCGGTCAGGTGCTGCAACCGGTCGGGCGTGCCGTCACGGTCGAGCAGGGCGTACTCGTCTCCGCCGAGGCGGAACGCGCGGACCGTGTCGTGCCGCAGGTGCCGCGCGAAGGTCCGGAGCAGGTCGTCACCGCTGGCATGTCCGTGTTCGTCGTTGATGCGTTTCATACCGTTCAGGTCGATGAAGCCCAGCGTGAATGCTTGCCCTTCGAGGGTCTGCAGGGTCTCGTCGAGTGCACGGCGGTTGCCGAGTCCGGTCAGCGGGTCGGTCTGCGCGAGGCGTTCGAGGTGCTGCATGGCCGCGTCCCGTTCGAGGGCGATGCTGACGCTGCGGGCCGCGGAGCTCAGGAGGCGTTGTTCCTGCGCGGTCCAGATGGCCGGCTCGTCCTGGCGCGTGAGCAGCAGCACGAACTGGTCCTGATCACCGTCGGTTCTCAACGGCAGCCACGCGGCGCTGCGAACTCCGGCGTTCAGCAGATGGTCGATGGCGCCATCGGAGTCTGTGTAGTCGTCGTGAAAGGTATTCGTGGTGGGCAGCATGAGAGGCTCGCCGAACGCGAGACGCCGGGTGAGCAGGGCCGTGAGGTGCTCCCCGCGGGGTGTGGAGGCGTCGGTCACGAGGGTAAGATGACCGTCCTGGACGTGTAGCAGGCCGCTCCAGTCGACGCGCATGCTGCGGTGCAGGACGATCATGGCAGCGGCGGCAGTCTCGGTGGGCGTGTGCTGGTCGGCGCTGAGTGCGTGAATGTCCGTCATGGCGGCCGTGAACGTCGTGGCCTGCGCCAGCTGATCGTGGAGGACGTAGCGGGTGACGCTGTCCGTGAGGGCCTGCGCCGCGCCGCGCAGGATCTGGCGCTGCGCGGGTGTGAGAAGCGGCCCCTCGGCATGTAGGGCCGCGAGGGTGGTGCCGCCGAGCCCGGTGAGGGGTTCGGCAGGCCCGGCGAGGTGAGAGGCGGCGTCCAGGGCAGTGATCTTCACCCTGTGGTCTGGCAGCAGCGTCTGCGCCCAGGTTAGCGGACGCTGGACGGCTGGCGCGTCGGGCGTGTCGAGCAGGAGATGCTGGCACAGCACATCCAGACCGTCATCAGCCCTGGGCGCCACGTTCCCCTTGGCCGTCACGGATGACACCGCATCGGCGGAAATGCGGAAGCGCAGGAGGGAGACATTGCTGGGCTGGCGGATGGACGCGTCATGGGAGGACAGCATAGGTCGTCCATCCCTTGAAACCACTCTACGTGCGTTGATCAAGTGCTGAAGGAGCGGCCTCCCCGGCGGCGGGGAACCGAGGGGGCCAGGCGCATCCGGCGCGGCACAGTGGTGTCCAGTGGGCACCGCTGTCTATCTCAGAGTCTGTCTGGAAAGCGGTTTGAGAGAGGAGCTCCGAACTCAGCGTACTGTTTGTTATGACTCGGCACCGACACCACCCGAGCGACACCAGGGACGCTGAATAGGCCATCCTCTACCCACTGATTCCCGCGCCAAAACCAGGTGGACGTCCAGCACCCATCAATCACCGGGATGTCGTTGACGCCATCTTCTCCATCACGCGGGGCGGCGTGTCCTGACGCATGTTGTCGGCCGAATTGCCGCACTGAAAGGCGGTGGCCAGCTACTGCCGACAGTGGACGCGTGATGGGGTCTGGCAGCGCGTCAATGACGCGCTGCGCACCCAGACCCGAACGGCCATAGGCCGAAACGCCTGCCGTTAAACGGGCGTTGTAGATTCCCGGAGCGTGATAGACCTCCCAAAAAGGGAGGGTAGACCAGGCACGGTATCGGTCCGAAGGCCAGAGGCTTGCATCAGTCCTGTGGTCATGCCCTTCACACTCACTGGATAGGGGGTGATCCGCCCGGCCCACCAATGGCGTCTCCGTCGTCAACCCCACGCATGGCAGGTGCAAGGCCCGACAGGACATGCCCCTGGCACCCACACGCCTTCGTGAAACCGCGCCGCCCACAGGGTAGGGTGGGAAGCGCGGGGTCACCGGTTTGGAGAACTCGACCCGCAGCATCCACGCCGTGACCCTGGGGAGGGACACGGCGTTTCCCCTGTCGTCACCCCTACGCACCCCACCCTGCAGGCATGAGCGATCCCGGCGCGCCCATCCTCGGCACCGTCCTCCGCGCCTGGCGCACCCCCACCAGCGAAGGCTGCCAGCTCCGCACCGAAGACGGCCCCCTCACCCTCTACGGTCCCCTTCCCCCCGTCACCCCCGGCTGCACCCTCCGCGCCTGGACCGAAGGCTCCACCCTCACCCGCGCCGAACGCGTCATCACCCCCTACGAACTCGCCCGCGCCTTCTACAGCCGCCTGCGCCCACCCCAGAAGGCCACCGCCCTGGAACTCCTCCCCCGACTCGGCCCGGACCCCCACCACACCGTCACCCAGAACGCCCCCAGCCTCCCCACCCGCGTCCCCGCCAGCATCGCCCAGGCCCTCACCCGCCACGCCCGCCGCGAAAGCCGCCTCTACGGCGCCCTCCAGGCCCTCGCCGATCTCGGCCTCCCCCCAGAACACACCCACGCCCTCCTCAACCAGCACGGCGCCGGTGCCCCCAGCGCCTTCCGCGAGCAGCCGTACCTCGCCATCCGCCACGGCATCCCCTTGCGCGTCCTCGACCATGCCGCCCGACTCCAGGGTCTTAGCACCTTCGACCCCCGCCGCGGCCCCGCCCTCGCGTACGAACTCACCCGCCGCGCCGCCCTCGCGTACGGCCACACCTGCCTCCCCCTGCCCGTCCTCGCCGGGGAACTCCGGGACAGTCATGCACTCGACGATGACGAAGCCCAGCAGGCCATTGAAGACGCCCTGAACGGTCAGCTCCTCCTGGAAGACGCTCAGGCGGCCTTCCTCCCCGAGCAGCACCGCGTGGAAGCCTGGCTCGCCGACGACATCGCCCGACTCATGGCCAGCACGCCCGCACGGGTGTCCGTCCCTGCCACGCCCGGATTGACGACGGAGCAGCGCGCAGCCGTACTTCTCGCGGCGGGCACGGCCGTCAGTGTCATCACCGGCGGACCCGGCACCGGCAAGACCACCACGCTCCGCGCCCTCCTCGACGCCCTGGACGCCGCCAACCTCCGAAGCGTCCTGTGCGCCCCCACCGGGAAGGCCGCCAGCCGCATGCAGCAGAGCACGGGCCGCTACGCCACCACCCTCCACCGCCTGCTCAGCTACGACGGTCACAAGTTCAGCAGCGGCATCCTCCCCGGCGACGTCTTCGTGGTCGACGAGGTCAGCATGGCCAGCAACGCCCTGCTCGGCGCGCTCCTGCGCTCCGTCCGCGATGGCGCCCGTGTCATCCTCGTTGGCGACGAGGACCAGTTGCCCCCCATCGACCCCGGCCACCCCCTCGCCGCGCTCACCCGCACCGTCCCCACCGGGCGCCTCACGCAGACGCACCGCCAGGCCGCCGGAAGTCCCATCCTCACCCTCGCCGCCCAGCTCATCAGCGGGGAGAGCCCCGCCCAGACCGGCGTGCCGTTCGTGAGCGCGACGTCCGCCGAGGACATCGTGCAGCTCGTGCTGGCCCGCCAAGGCCAGGCGCGTCCGATGATCCTGACCGCCGGACGCGCCGGACCCCTCGGCGTGGACGCCCTGAACCTCGCCCTGCAGGCCGCCCTCAACCCCGGCGACACCCGCCTCCGCGCCGGGGACCCCATCCTCGTCACCCGCAACAACCACGACACCGGCCTGATGAACGGCATGACCGGCACCGTCACCCACGCCGGGAAGCACCTCACCTGCGTCATCGAGGACACCGAGCACACCTTCACCCCAGGCGACCCCACCCTCACCCTCGCGTACGCCATGACCATCCACCGCAGCCAGGGCAGCGAGTGGCCGGACGTCATCGTCACCCTCGCCCCCGAACATGACCGCCTCCTCTCCCGCCAGCTCGCGTACACGGCCGTCACCCGCGCCAAGGACACCCTGACCGCATCCGGCCTCCGCGCCGCCTGGACGTACGCCGCGCACACTGGCGCCCCCCGCCGCAACAGCCGACTTGAACACTTCCTCAAACGCTGAGCCGGTCACCCCCACGACCGCCACCCTCATCACCATGCTGAGCACGCCCCTCACCCGGCACATCCTGCGCGAACTCGTCAAGGGCGGCGAACAGTACGCGTACGGCCTCCACCTCTCCCTCGGCGTCACCCCAGGAAAAGCCCACAACACCCTACGCGACCTGCACGCTCAGGGACTCGCGGCGCGCCGCACGGAAGAGGAAAACGCCACGGATTCATCGAAGCCCCCCCGGACGTTCTACGCACTCACACCAGAAGGTCTCACGTTCGTCCGGGCGCTCCTGCAGACCACCACGCCCACCCCCGATTCCGACCCGTCACCCCCAGCGGGGGGCCGGTCGTCGTCACCCCCACGCAAGGGACCGTGCTCCACATGACGCCCCCACGCCCCCACCCCCAGCGGGGGGCCAGTCGTCGTCACCCCCACGCAGGGGACCGTGCTCCACATGACGCCCCCACGCCCCTGCCCCCCCACCGGTAGATCCGTGACGGTCACCCCTACGCATGGGACCGTGCCAGACATGACGACCGCCCTGACCCTCCCCCTCACCCCTCCCAACTGGTGGGAACTGTGCTGGCTCGACGGCACGTTCCGGCAGCGCCGCCCCGCCCCCACCCCAACCCCATCCCCGGCTCCTGGCAGCGCCCCCTCCCCTGCGGCGTCACCCCCCTCGCCCACCACCTCGGCCGTGGCGGCACCGTCCTCTGGACGGACGGCGCCCTCCTCCCCGGTGTCGGCGATCACACCCTCCCCATCCTCTCCCGCGCCTGGCTCAGCACCCTCGCCGCCCTCCGCAGCCCCCACGACGACAGCACCGCCCACCGCCACCTCCGCCTCGACCTCCTCACCACCGCCCTCCACCACCCCGACCCCACCTGGAGTGCCCCCTGGATCGACTGCGGCCTCCACATTCAGGACGCCACCTGCGGCCCCTGGACCCTCTACCGCGTGCACGCCGGCGGCACCACCACCCGCGTCTTCCCCTTCGAGGTCCCCACCTGGGCCGCCGAGGACCTCCACACCCGCCCCATCCGCCTCTGGTCCGACCACGTCCCCACACCCACCACCGAGCACGAGCCCCCCACCACGCCCGTCCTCCTCTGGCCGGCCGCCCGCCCCCTCACCGACCTGCTCACCGCGCTCACGCACCTGCACCCCGAGGAGCGCACCGACCTGCACCGCGCCGCCCGCCGCGTGGCCCTCACCACGGCCACCGAACTCGCCCACGACCCCCAGTGGATCGACACGCCCGACGTGCTGCGCGTATGACCCCCGAACCGCGCGCCCACTCTCCCCCCACCCTCACCCCGTCCACCGAACCTCGCCTCCCCCCATCCGGAGCTCACCCATGCAGAAATCCCCAGCCGCACGCACCCAAGGGTTCACCCTGATCGAACTGCTCGTCGTCATCGCCATCATCGGCGTCCTCGCCGCGATCCTGCTCCCCACCTTCAGCGACGCGCAGAAACGCCCGCACGACACCGCTGCCCTTCAGTGCGGCCGGGCGATCGTCACCTTCCAGACCACCGCGAACCTCACCCGGGGCGCGTACGCCAGCCCCCTGACCGACATGGGCCGCGACGTCGCCGAAGCCTGCACCACCGCCGGCGTCCGCGTGTCCCTCAACGACAAACGCGCCACGAACGCCGCCGCCACCGTGAGTCAGTCCGTCTCCACCAGCGCCAGCAACTACGCCTTCCAGGTCTTCCACCCGCAGGGCAGTGGGTACTACCTCTACAACCTCGCCAACAGCCCCACCACCGGCGAGCGTCTCAACCGCCTGTTCACGTGGTGACCCCCATCCGTCAGGAGTCCAGCATGCACACCCGCACCCACACTCAAGGGTTCACCCTCATTGAACTGCTCGTCGTGATCGCCATCATCGGCGTCCTCGCCGCGATCCTCCTCCCCACCTTCAGTGACGCGCAGAAGAAACCTCACGACACCGCTGCCCTCCAGTGCGGCCGGGCCATCGTCACGGGCGCCGTGGCGTACCGCGCCGGGAACGGCGGTGCCCTGCCCGCCGCGCCCTTCTCCCCGGACGTCCTGGGCAGTGACGTCAAGGAGGCCTGCGCGGGTCAGCGCGTCATGCCGTACGCCGTGCCCAAATCCACGACCGGCACCGAGTACGCCATTACGAGCATCGACAGCAAAGGCATGCCCTCGTTCTTCGTCGCCAACAGTCGCGGCAGCGGGGCGTTCGCCACCAGCAACGACGATACGTCCTGCGGCGCGAGCGGCTGCAAACTCCGCTTCCTCACCTGGTCCGCCTGGGGCCTGTAATGCACCGACCGAACACGACCGCCACGGGATTCACGCTGATCGAGATTCTTCTGGTCACGGTCATGATCGGCATCCTCGCGGCCGTGCTCGTCCCCACGCTCACCGGCGTCCGCAAACGCCCCCACAACGTCGCGGCGCTCCAGTGTGGCCGCGCCCTCGTCACCGCGCAGGTCACCTACCACGCCCGCACGGGTGAGTACGCCAGCCGCGTCGCCCAGCTCGCCCAGCCGGACGTCACCCGCACCTGCCGGGACGTGCAGGTCACGTACGCCGGTGATCCCGCCGCCGCGCTCCCCGCCACCGGGTCACAGACCATCACCGCCACCACCGACGGGTTCGGCCTGGACCTCTGGAATCCCCGCGGGGACGTCATCTACCGCTACGTCACGTGGGCGGACCCCCAGGTTCCCGCCCGGACTTTCACGCCCGTTCGCCCCTGACAGGAGAGTCATGAAACAGCGCACCCAAGGATTCACCCTGATCGAGCTCCTCGTTGTGATCGCCATCATCGGCGTGCTCGCCAGCCTCCTCCTGCCCACGTTCAGCAACGCGCAGAAACGCCCGCACGATACGGCCGCCCTGCAGTGCGGACGCGCCATCATCACCGCGCAGACCACCCGCAAGATCAGTGTCGGCACGTACGGCACGGCACCCGCTGCACTCGGACCGGACGTGACGGAAGCCTGCACGGGCATCGAAGTTCAGAGTTACGTGGCGGGGTTCACTCCAGGGCCGAATCAGGCCGGGAACGGCCTGATCGGCGCGGACGCCCTGAACTACAACTTCTACGTGTACAGCCGGAAGGGCACCAGCTCGTACTACACCAGCACCGGCGACGGCTGGAAGCTCCGCCCGTCATCCGCCACGTTCTGATGACCACGCCCGACACAGACGACCGCGACCAGGACGACCGCGACCGGAACGTGCACGCCCGCCTGACCGAGCTGCTGGGCGACACCCTCCGCATCAGCCGCGAACTGCTGCACATGGTCCACGTGACCCTCACGCCCCCGCCCCCCCTCGCCACCGTCCCACCCAGCGCCGTGCGCACCCTCCTCGCCGCCCGCCGCCAGGAACTGGACCGGCACCTGCAGGTCATCGCACGGGAAACCGACGTGCTGCGCGACCTGCCTCCCAGGAGACCCACCATGCATCAGTCCACGCAGGGCTTCACGCTCATCGAGCTCCTCGTCGTGATCGCCATCATCGGCGTCCTCGCGGCCCTCCTGCTCCCGACCTTCGCCGGTGCTCAGAAAAAACCCTACGACGTGGCCGCGCAGCAGTGCGGCCGGGCGATCGTAGCCGCGCAGATCCCGTACCGCGCCGCCAACGGCACCTACACCAATGACCCGGCCGTGCTGGGCAGTGACGTCAAGGAAGCGTGCCGGGACGCGGGCGTGCAGGTCGGCGTCCACGCGACCACCCCGACCGCCGCGACCTCCGCGTACCTGATGAGTGGATCGGACGCGAACAATTTCGCCCTCACAGCCTTCCACCCCAAAGGGACCGGGTACTACCGCTACTGGCTCGGTTCCCCCACGCCGGTCCCCAGCGGGGACCGACTGAACACGCTCTTCCCGTACTGACGCCCGACCGTGACTGACCTGGTCGCCCGCGCGCGGTGCCGCGCACCCCCGGCGGATCGCCCGCGCCCCCTGACACCCGCTTGCCCCACCCCTGGAGGTTCCATGACCCGCACTCGAATCCTGCTCACACTGCTCTGCCTGTCCGGTGGTGCCGGCGCCTTCCCGGTCTACCCGCCGGATGACGGAGGCGGGAGCGTCACCTGCACGTTCATCGTCACGGCGAAAGGCGTGACCGCCATCTGTTGAACCCCTCCCGCGTGCGGTGCCGCGCCCCTCCCAGGGCACGCCTGCACCGCCCCGTCCGCCCAGACTCAAACCCCCTGTCCTTTCACCGAGGTATTCATGAAAAAAGTTCGTACTGCTGGTCTGATGCTGCTGCTCTCCGTGTTCAGTTCCGTTGCGGGGGCCTATCCCGTCTACCCGCCGGACGATGGCCTGATCGGGTACACGCACTGCATCATTTTCGTCACTCCCAACGTCACGGTCCCCTGCTGACCCCCTGAGTGAGCCCGGAGACCAGCTGGTCTCCGGGCTCACGCGTGGTGATGGCTGGAGGGCACGGGTGCCCTCCAGCCTGTTTCATGCCGCGCGGTGGCTGCGCTTGTCTCAGGCGTCGAAGAGGGAGGGTTGCGTGAGCACGGGCGCCACACTCGCGTCCTGAGCGGGCAGTGCGGAGACCTCCCGGAATTCAAGGCCGCGGTTCTCGAGTTCCAGGCGCGCGGGCGTCGTGATCGAGGGGGCGGCCAGAATGCCGCGCACGGTCGCCTGCTCGCCGAGCGTCTGTTGCACGGACCGCACGTACCGGGCCAGCTGGGACACGGCGTGCTGGGTCGCGCGGCCGCGTTTGAGTTCGACCACGACGTAGCGGCCCTGCGCGTCCTGCGCGTACAGGTCGATACCGCCGGAGTCGACCATCAACTCGCGGTTGAGCACGCGTAATCCGGGTTCAATCAGTTCCGGGTGATCCGCCAGGGCCTGCTGCATCTGCGCTTCAGAGCCCTTCAGGACGAATCCCCCGGCCTGCGCGAGTTCCATCGCGAGCGCCAGTTGCGGTTCCAGGAAGATCACCTGCACGAGTTCGTCCGGACTCCGCCGGGACGCCAGGAGCATGCACACGTCCTCTGCCACCTCCGCGGTGATGCGGTCGGTCTTCGGTTGCCAGTTCATGGGCTTGATCCCCGTCGGGTGGTGGATCTGCAGGCTGCCATCCTGCTTGATCATCACGAGGTACGTGCCCAGCTCGGCGGTGCTGGCCGCGCGCCCCAGGTAGGAGACCTCGGCGAGCCCGGCCACCTGAATCAGGCAATCGCGGGTGCGCGTATGACGGTTCAGGAACGCCGCGAGGTCCTGCGGGTTCGGCGCGGTGAGTTGCTCGCGGATCATGGATCCAGTCTGACGGGGACGCGAGCGGCCTGCCATGGTCCGAGGCGCATTCGACTGGGACGAAGGCGCGGCCCGCACCCGAATCTGGGTACTGGCCGCGTGCGGTCACGATTGAGGGTGTTCAGATGCACTCGGGGCAGATCATGTGGCCTCCTTTGAGTCGGGCAGTGCCCTGGCCGTCATCTGAGGGTGCTACCCGACCGAAGTCACTGCTGCTGCACATGTCTCAGACCTCTGACGGCTCACTCTCGGGGCGTGCGGCCTGCTGCCGCCGCGCTCTCTTATGCAGTAGCACCAGCGTGCCCAGCAAACCTCGCGCATCATCCAGCGGTTCCAGCACGCTTCTCGCGTGCTCCGGATCAAGACCGCCGGCCATGTCGGGTAGGGCAGCGAGTTCCTCCAGCACGGCCAGGATTCCATCATCCCCTTCAAGGGCAACCCGCACGTGTTCCAGCAGTTCAGCGGCCGTCCGAGGACGCGGCTCGGGCGGCGCCATGACGGCTGGTGACCGTACGGGCGCAGCGGGGTGTTCGACAGCAGTTTCGGGCACCTGAGCAAGTGGTGGAGTCGTGATCAGGTCAGCGTCCATAGGAATCGAGGGACGAGGTGCGCTCTCCTGCACGTCAACATCCGGCAAGTGCATTAATCGGGTTGGTTGGCCTGGAGAGCGCACGGCGTTCTCAATGGTCGCCAGGATGCGTTCCCCGTACGCTTCAATCCGCTTCGGTCCCAACCCGGCGATGCCGCCAAAGTCCGCCATGGTTCGCGGCCGACGTTCAGCGAGTGCGGCCAACGTCGCGTTCGGGAAGATGAGGTACGCCGCGTACCCCGTCTCCCGGGCCAGATCCCGGCGCAGTGAACTCAGCGCAGTCGTAATCCCCTCGTCGGCGAGTGACGCCCCGGGTGTATCCAACTGAAGTTCAGCAGGACGCGGCGCCACCTCATCGACGTGGAGGATGTCCACGAGTTCTGGCATCCGGACCACTGGCTCCGTGGCCCTCGCCACATCGTCACCAGTAGGCGGCACGACGTCGAGCGGACGCTCCACAGACAGGAGGGGGCCACTTGACTGTGCAGGTACACCTGGGCCTGCCCGCAGGCTTCGGATGGGTGTCAGACCGAACTCGTGGGCCTGCACCGTACCCTGGGGTCGCGGCGCAGTCTGGTGCACGCCGTCTCGGATCACCTGCAACACCTCCAGGCCGTACTGCGCCAGACGCCTCTCCCCGATGCCACGTACCGTGCCCAGCGTGTGCAGACTGCCGGGCCGCAGTTCCGCAATGGCCTTCAGGGCCGTGTCACTGAACACGACGTATGGCGGGACGCCCAGCTGCGTGGCGCGCTCGGCCCGCCACGCGCGTAACGCGAGGAACAGCGGCCGGTCTTCATCCCCGATGACGGCCTGTGCCATCCTTGCCGCATCCCGGACTCGTTTGGGCGTGCGCACCACGAGCGTGTCCTCGCGGAGCAGCAACGGCGCGGTGCCCGCGAGGATTGACCGGGCCTTGGCCGTGGTGGTCAGTCCGTTGTGCGGGCCCGCCGTGAGGTATCCCAGGCTGGCCAACTGGCGCAGCACGCTCCGCCACACCCGCAGCCCGTGGTCTTTCCCGATCCCGTACGTGGGCAGGGACCGGTGCCGCCGGTTCTTGTCGTTGTCCTTGCCCATCAGGATGTCCGTGAGGTACGCCGCCCCGTACCGGTTCCCCGTGCGCACGGCCGCAGACAGGGCCATCTGCGCTTCACGCGTCATGTCCCGCATGGTCGGCGGGTTCAGGCAGGTATCGCAGTTCCCGCACGGGCCGGGGTGATGCTCCCCGAAGTACGCCAGGAGCACTTCACGGCGGCAGGCGGCCGTCTCGCAGTAGGTGAGGAGCGCGTCGAGTTTCCCCGCCTCCACCCGCTTGATGTCCGGTGGGGCCTCGCTGTCGGTCAGCATGCGTCGGACGTTCACGACGTCGGCGAGGCCGTACACCATCCAGGCGGTGCTGGGCAGCCCGTCCCGCCCAGCGCGGCCCGTCTCCTGGTAGTACCCTTCCATGCTCTTGGGCAGGTCGAGGTGCGCCACGAACCGCACGTTGGGTTTGTCGATGCCCATGCCGAATGCCACAGTGGCCACGACGATCACGCCCTCATCGTTCAGGAAGCGCTCCTGCGCGCGGCTACGGTCCGCCTGTGACAGCCCCGCGTGGTAGGCCACGACGGGCAGGCCCTGCTCCTGCAGCCACTGCGCGGTGTCCTCAACGGACTTGCGCGAAAGGCAGTACACGACGCCCGCATCGCCGGCATGTTCAGCCTGAATGAAGTCCAGTAGCTGCTCTTTGGGCTGCTCCTTGGGGGCGATGCGGTACTGAATGTTCGGGCGGTCGAAACTGGAGAGGAATTCAGGGGCGTTCTCGAGGCCCAGCACGCGGCGGATATCTGCGCGGGTGCGGTCGTCGGCAGTGGCCGTCAGGGCAAGGCGGGGGATGTCAGGGAACTCGCGGACTAGGACGCTGAGTTGCTGGTACTCCGGGCGGAAATCGTGACCCCACTGGGACACGCAGTGCGCCTCGTCCACGGCGAACAACGCGATCGGCGCCTGGTGGAGCAGTTCCAGGGTGCGTGGCAGCAAGAGGCGTTCCGGCGCGATGTACAGCAGGTCGAGTTGCCCATGTTGCACCGCGTGTTCTACGGCACGGGCAGCAGAGGGTGCCAGGGTGGAATTCAGGTATGCCGCTCGCACGCCCAGCTGGCGCAGGGTGTCCACCTGGTCCTTCATCAGCGCGATCAGGGGGGACACGACGATGCCCACGCCGGAGCGCACGAGGCTGGGCACCTGATAGCACAGGCTCTTCCCGCCGCCGGTCGGCATGAGGACCATCGCATGTTGACCGCTCGCGACTGTGCGGACGATGTCGCCTTGCGTCCCGCGAAAGTCGTCGTACCCCCAGATCCGCTGCAGGATCTCCCGCGCCTGGGTGAGCACATCCCTCGTCATCACCGCCAGTTTAGCCGATTCTGCTCAAGGCAGAATCCAACGCGGTCAGGATTCAGCGTGCCAATCAGCACCCTCCCCTCTCCCATCAGCGACACCGCCGGGCATATGCACGTGCGGGCGTGAGGAGGTGCCAGTACACTCAGCAGGTGCCCCCACAACTCCCGGACTCGTCACCCATTCCCACGCCGACTGTGTTCGTCAGTCAGACGTCCAGTGATGCACTGCTCGATCGGGTCAACTGCCCGGAGTGCCTGGATGTTGAGCAGGCTGATCCGTGCTCGGAGTGCTGAGTCCAAAGACCGCCGTTCGTGACCGTGAATCCACTCATCTGATCCAGGTGGTGTTCCTCCTGGGGACCCGGCAGCGCGTCACCCTGAATGTCGAAGACGGCACGTGGCAGCCTCGACAGCCCGCACCGGTCCTCGCCGCCCTCTCCGAACGCCTGGCGTGGAACGCCGATCTCCCCCTGAAGCAGGGTGTGGAGTTGTCGGCTCAACAGGTCGGGGCAACAGTCTTGCGCATGACGTGGAGTGAGTATCCCGTTGAATCACCACTCTGCCCTCCACCAGTCAGGGGCCAATAACCCATTGGACTGCCGTAGGGTAGACCGGTGCTGTTCACCCCTGGCCGCCCCCTCCCAGCCGATCCTCAGTCCACCCAGGAGCGCACCCTGTACCACGCGTCCCGGACGTCCGGAGAGATGGGCAGCATGACCCGCGAGGGCGGCACTTGGCAGTGGCGACAGCTGCGCGGCGATGGGCCGGACGCGTACGGCACGGGCGGCTGGAGTGACCTGCAGAAGTGGCTCCAGGGCTGAACTGATCAGTCAGCCGCGGTTGACGCCGAGGTCAGCAGCGGCGTCCACTCAGGCGCCGCAGAGAGGAGTGCCGCTCTCGCCTGTGCCGGATCGTTCAGTCGGAAGCGCCCCCGGGCCACCCGCTCTGTCCGTACTGGGGTCCCGTCAGACAGTTCGAGCCGGGCGGCGTAGACGTAGGCGCGCACGGTCAATTCCTTGCACGGCGCACCCCACGCCCGAAGGAGCGGGTACACGTCGGCCGCGCCGAACGGGACGTGGGCCGCGCTGGTCAGGTCGAGCATGGCGCGCACGATGAAGTCTTGGCAGGAGCGCATCCGGTGGAGTGTACGCGAGCAGTTGAAGACGAACATGCGCGAATGAGCACACTGTCCCACTCAGGTGCGCCCACGTCGGACGCGGAACCCGGGTAGCCTGACGGCATGAGCTACAGCGTGGAGCAGTTGAAGGCCTGGGCCGCAGAAGGGGTGGACGCGTGGCAGGCCAGCATGCCGCCCGGCGTGACGTTCGGCGCGGTCGTGCCGGACGCGGACGCCGTGTTCTTCACCGTCACCCGGGGGAACGAAGGCTCCTTCATCCAGGTCCCGGCCGGGAAAATGAACAGCCCGGAGACGTGGGAGTCCGCGGCGGCCTACATGCTCGACGCGGTGCACCGGGACCAGCTGCGGCCACTGGAGGACGGGCAGGTGCCACTGATCAAGCTGATCCTGCCGCAGGAGGAGATTGACCGGCCGCGCGAGGCGCCCACCCCGATCGACCTGCACGCGCTGCTGCCGGACCCAGCGGTGCGGGAGATCGTGCTCGCCGAGATGGCGGCCGGAGTGGCGGAACTGGAGGAGCGTCGGACTGGGCTGTGGTACCTGAATCCGGCGTTCGGGCCGGAGGTCCTGGTGCGGCAGTTGCACGTCGATGCGGCGGGGCGCCTGGTGGCGAGGTCGGACGCGTGACGGTCCGGCGCCGGACCATGGCGCTGGTGCTGGCCGCGCTGGCATGGGGGACCGTGACGGCCGGGCCGCCCTGTTACGGCTGCGCGCCGGTGGTGCTGGAGCCGTGCTTGCCCTGCTGAGCGCGCCGTGGGGGCTGCTGTGCGTCTGGGGTTCGGGGGCCAGGCCGGTCAGACCGTGACGGGCGTTCCCAGGCCACAGGCCGATACCCCCAACCGGTCGCGTCACACTGCACCAGGGCATGACGTGAAGGTGTTGGGCACTCTTTACCAGCCGCGCTTATCCCGCTGGTGGAGCGCGACGCCTGCCGACTTGAGACCGTCCGCGAAGTGACGGAACGTGCCAGTCAGCCAGGGCTCCTCATCATCGCTGATCTCCACATGAATGTACGGCTCCTCTGTACCGGACATCTTCAGGTTGAGACTGTGCTGGACGGCACATCCCTGAACGTGTGATCGGTCGCGAACGGGCACGACAAA
>NZ_BMQN01000023.1 GCF_014648135.1 Deinococcus sedimenti
GTGAGGTTCCCGTGCTCCACGCCGTGGAGCACGTTCAGGTCATCTCCACCGCCCGCTGTAACAATATGGTGGAGCAATCTCACCGACCCACCCGGCAGCAAGAACGAAGCCAACTGGGCTTCAAGCGCCGGAAACGAACACAAGAATTCCTCGCCCTGCACGCCCGAGTCTCGAACCTCCATCGACACACGCGAACCACCGTTCCCGCCACCCTCAGACGAAGCCATCAATCCGCAGCTCTTCTCCGCTGGCGAGAGGCGATGCAGCAGGTGGCTTGATTCTCAAGCCACCTGCTGAGCTACTCCGGCCTCACTCAGGTTAAGTTGCCAGAACCCGCCAGGCACATCAGGTCACCCTCCGGCGACCTGGCCATCACGAGCTGCATTCGACACCCGTAGATGGCCTCCTTCTCCGCCATAGCAACCATCTGCCCAGTCGGCAACCCGGCATAGACTTCGTCCAGGCGGTCACCATCGACTCGGGCACTTCCCTTGATGCGGATACACCGTTTGATCCGTCGGCGCCGGAGAAATTCAAACCAATGCTGACCCAGGAATTCCCGATCTGCGACCAGCACCTTCCAGCGACGTGCTGGAAGGCGCTTCAGGAGGCGAGCGACCAGTCGCTCGCGTGTGGACGTGTTGCTGCTGCCACTGTGGGGAATGGCTTCCCAGACGAGAGGAAGCGTGAATCCCTGCAGGACGACACCCAGCACCAGAAGGTTCAGGGGCTGGGTGCCATGCTCCCAGTTCGTACGGTCCATGGCGAAGACCAACTTTCCTGGGGGCAGGAGGGGAAGCAGGACGTCGAGGAACACCTCGCCCGACAACTGTTGATCCTGAAAGCACCGTTGTAGCCGCTTTTTTCTGGCTTCTGGCGACATGTCGCTGGGAAGGAAAGTACCCAAGCGTCTGTGGCAGGTGGATTGAGCCTGAATCAGCGCTTCAACAACGTCCGAGACACGCTTCAGCGTGTCTCGGCGCAGGAAGGGCAGTCGTGCTTTCAACAGATCGGGCAGACTGGTAGGCTGTTCCGGAGCGGCATCGTGGATCGTCACAGACCAGTGATGCCGCTCTTTTGCTGCTTCGGATGTGACCCAGAGCGGGAATCAGCAAACTGCGTCTCAGTCGATCAAAAATCAAAGATGTCCGGTACTGAGCTTCCAGACCCTGGCGGCACGTAATGGCGGACACGTCTACCCGACACGGGTAGGAATATCGTGACCTACACCTGGGGAAGGGTGGGAAGAGGAAGGCTTTCGTATATACCGCCGTATACGCAAACTAACTCCACGCCCCCGAACAAATAAGCGCGTCAACACAGCCACGCTTCGCGGTGACACACCCGTTGAAGACCACCATCCATACGGAGACACACCTGTTGAAAAAAGCACGGCACGCGGTGACACACCCATTGAATCCAGACGGCCACCCCAGTGACACACTGGTTGCTAAGCCCAATCAACCGAGTGACACACCCGTTGCACAGGCGGTGTCCCACCCGTTGCGTCCCCTGTGACACACCTGTCGCACCCAAAACACGCCCGGTGACACACCTGTCGCATTGATCACCCAACACGGTGACACACTCATTGCATCCACGGTGACACACCCATTGCAAACAGGCAGAAAACCGCGATCCAGTCGACATCCAATACCCGTCACTGATGATGTCATCATTTCAAATCTTTACTTCTTTTTTCCAGAAGTACCCATAGAATCATCATCACGACCTTGAAGATCCAGCCGCGCCACCACGACGACCTCAACCTCTCCCGCCTCAACCTCATCGTGGCGCTGGACCAAGTTGACATGCAGGAATGGAGCGTCACTTACGAGTCCCGCGGCCGCATCGTCCGCATCAGTTGCGAAGCAGGCGTCAAATACGCCGTCCCACACGGTCTCGACAGTGACGTCAGCGCGGCCCTGATCAACCTCTATATCGAAGAAGGCATGCCTGACGACGGCCGCATCACCGTCGCCGCCACTGCCCTGCTTCACCTGTGCGGCTGGCACAAGTCCGGCAAGTACATGGGCCTGCTGCGCGCCTGCCTCGAACGCCTCCACCAAGCGAACTACACCGTCTCCGGTGGATGGCGCGACCACCCCAAACAACGCTGGACGCACGCGAAATTCCACTTCATCGAGTCACTGAACTTCACGACACTCGACGGCGTCGGCCTCTTCGACGAACGCTCCATGATCGTTCTCCGCCTCGCCGAAGACGTCACCGCCAGCATCCGCAGTGGATACCTCAAACCCCTCGACTCCGAGTTCATGACCTCCCTCTCCCGCCCACGCACCCGCGTGCTCTACCGGGTCCTCGACGCCGCCCGCTTCGACCCGGAAAACCCAGACCGGCAGGTCGATACCCTCACCTTCCCCGTCCTCGCCTGGGGCGACCAATGCAAGATCCCCAGCGAAGGCCAGGCCTGGCGGGTCATCCGCGCCCTGACCTCCCCACACCAAGAACTGATCAAACGCGGGTACCTCGCTGACGTCATCCTCTCCGGCCGCGGCAAAGACCAAACCGTCCGTTACGAATTCGCCCGGGACTTCACCAAGGTCGACCCGGCCCTCATGCGCAAGTTCCGGGAGTATGGCGTCGCCGACGGCATGGTCCGCAAACTCGTCCGGGAACACGGCGAGAGCTTCCTGACAGAAACCATCACCCGCTTTGCCGCACTGGTCTCCTCCGGCGTCCTGGTCGTCCGGAAAACCAAAGCCGCGGCCCTGATGCACCTGATCGCCCATCCCGACGACTACCCCTACCCGAATAAGCCCGCCCCACCCCCCACGAAAGCTGCACCAACCATGCAGCCTCTACTCGCTGAACCCAGCCTTGAAGAAGACTTCGCGGATCTGACGCCCGAGCGGGCAGCAGACCGCCTGATCCGCCGACTGGACCTGCACTACCGGAAGTTGCTCCGCGCACCGGACTACGACCAGATCCGACACCGCGTCCTCACAGGCGACATCATTCCAGCAGAACTCCTGCGAACTGCTGTATCGGCCGTCGCCGCTGGAAAACAGGAACAATTCGTGGCCAACTTGAGGCAAGCAACCGGCCACTGACAGGGATCACTCAACATCGATGTCGAGAGGTGAATTCTCTTCCCCCTGTTCCTGCCCCAACTCCACAAAGTGTCTCCGCACGACGACGCTCAACTGGCCTGCAAACGACCCAGTTCCGCCGGCCGGATGAATGGCGCGAGCGGCTCCGCCCCATCCAGCAGTTCCCCACTTGCCCGGTCGAACTGCAATTCCACGTCCCCCAGTGCCACGCGCAGAACCCGCCCGCTCAACCGTACCTTGCGCGCCAGGCGCACGCGCAACAGCGGCCCTTCGAACACGCACACCGGCACGCCTGATCCGAACAACGCCGGAATGGCCAGCCGCGCCTGACGCGCCGCCCGCTCGAATAACGCCAGGTGCACCTCGTGCACCGCCACGTACGGCGCCTCCACGTCCTGCAGCAGCGTCAGACCGTCTGCCGCCCACGTGCGCAGCAAGGTCCGATCCTCCTCAGCGAGCGCCGCCAGCCGCTCGCGTACGAGGCCCAGCGGCATCGGCGTGCCCCCACCGAACAGCGGCCACGCCCCCCGGGGATCCGTCAGAGTGGCCACCGGCGGTCCCCCCTCCGGCAGCGCCGGCAGCATCGACCGGCACCCCGAACTGGGCGGCGGCACCGACGAAGCAAGGATAGGCGAGGGCACCGGAGCCGCATCCTCCAGCACCTCGGCCCAGACAGGCAGCTCAGGTGCGACCTCCTCCACTTCCACAGCGGGTAGGACGCCCGGCATCACCAGCTGCTGCGCTGCCCACGCCTCCTTCCCATACGCGAACCGCAACACCCGCTGTGCCCGCGTCACCGCCACGAACTGCACCGCCCGCTCCTCCACCGGGTCCCCCTGACTCAGCGGCATCAACTCCGGGTGCAGAATCGTCACCCGCGGCCACTCCTTGCCCTTCGCCCGGTGCACCGACGCCAGCAGCACGTCCGCCTCCGCATCCTCCCGGCACAGCTGCCCCAGCAGCGTCAGGGCGTCCGCCTGCGTTCCCACTCCCGTGCGCCGCGACACCACCCACGCCAGGTACCGCAGGCAGCGGCCCACATCGAGGAGTTCCGTCAACGCCCGCCGGGCTCCCTGATCGCCCGTGCTCACCCGCACCTTGAGTGGCGTGGCCACCGGTTCCAGGTACGCCCGAACCAGATCGGTCACCATGTCGTTCTCGAAGTCCGGCGGGAACGCCTCGGTCACGCCCTCCCGCAGCCGCTGCGCGAGATCCCGCCCCGTCACCGCCACGCTCTGTTTCCGACTCATCAATTCCAGCGCCAGGCGGATCAGCGGCGCGTTCGTGCGGCACAACACCACGTCCCCCCGAGCGTACGTGGTTGTCTCCGCGCTGACATGCTCGACGATGCCCGGCTCCGCCCGCGACGCGGGCCGGATGAAGCTCGAGTGCGCCCGCGCGTACCGCACCACCTCACGCGGGCAGCGGAACGACACGCTCAGCGGGAGTTCGAGCGCGTCCACGCGTTCCTTGAGGCGAGACAGCGCCATGGGGTCCGCGCCCGCCCACGTGTAGATGGACTGGTCGCTGTCCCCCACGAAGATCAGTCGCCCGGGGGACGCGGACGCTCCACGCAGACCCAGCAGATGCAGGACGTACCGCTGACGCAGTGGCGTCAGGTCCTGCGCCTCGTCGACGAGCGCCAGGGACAGGCTCCCCGCCCCGTACCCGAGGGTCACCGGGAGCCACAGCAAATCCGTGAAATCCGCCGCACCCGCGTCTGACCAGAGGTCCGCACCCACCTGATGGAAGACGGGGATCAAGTCCACCAGCTCGTCGGGCTCTGCGGGCCACTGGGCCCGGTCCGCCAGCCACGCGGCCCGCTCCGGCGTCAGGAGGTGCAGGCCTTCCTCCCGCGCGATCGTCCACGCCCGCGCAGCAGGCGCATGGAGCTGCGTGCGGTCCGGGATGACCGTGGACGCGACCAGGCGGCCCTTCTCGTCGAGGATCTGCAAGGGGTTGCCCAGCTGCTGCTGCAGGAGGCGGAATCCGTGCGCGTGCAGCGTCAGGGCTCGCATCCGGTCAGGCAAGCGCGGCTGGAGGTCGGCCACCGCGTGCCGGTTGTACGCGAAGTACACGCCACGCCCCTCCAGGTGCCACGCCGCCTCACTGAGCGTGGTCGTCTTCCCGGCCCCGGCGGTCGCCCGCAGGAACAGATGCCGATTCGAGTCCGTCACGGCCGTCAGGAAGGCGCGCTGCTCCGGAGTGAAGTTCGTGGGAATGGGCCTGGACATGCGGGAACCTCCTGCCGTCACGGTACGCGGCGTAGGGGTGACCACGCCATCAGGCACCCACGCCTCGACCACCGTCGCCTCAGCGACCCTGGGTTCCACGTGAAGAGGCCCGCCATCCGGCGGGCAGGACTGGTCCTCCTGCGCAGGCACCTGATCCTGGGCGTGCACGCGGAACGCGAACGTCGCCCCCACCGGCCCCCCCTGCGCCCATCCCAGCACCACCAGGGCCCGCATCACCCCCAGCGCCCCCGCCCGGTCCATGTCCAGCGCCCGCGCGAACACCCCCAGCAGCCCACTCCGCCCCGACAGGAGCCGCGCGGCCGCCTCCACCTCCAGCAGGCCCGCCGCCGGCACCCACTGCACCGGCGCGATATACCCTGCCCGGCCCGAGCGTGTCTCCAGGCCCCCCGGGACCTCCACGGCCAGCCACGCCGCCGTGAGTTCCGCCAGCACGTCTCCTGCCCGCGCTTCCCCGACGAGTCTGGTCAGGGCCACCTGGGACAGCCGTCCATCCTGGGAGAGACGGTCGAACGCGAGCTGCGCGTCCGCGCTCAGGGTGGGCACCGCGAACCGGGCGTCCGGCGGTGTCAGTGCAGGGGTGAAGGGGATCGGGTCGGGGGTCGAGGGGATCGGGCGGGCGCGTGGGGCAGTCTTGGGCATGATGGGGTCTCCTGAACGCCACGGCTGAGCACGTGGGGTTGCAGCGCGACCTGGCCCCACCGATGCGGTGGGGCCACCCCTGAGGGGTTGCTGTGCAGTGGGGACGAGGCACGGGCCTCTCCCCACTCGCGGGTCAGTCTGCAGCGTTCTCCTGCGTCGCCCCGATCGCGTGCCGCTGCCGCTGCCCGCCCGGCAGGCTGAATTCCGGCAGGGCCTTCCCGCCACCCCGAAACATGATCAGCGTCCGGTACTTGAACTCCCCGTTCGACTCCTCCACGAGGTGCTCCGGGTCCGTCTCCCGCGCCCCACGGCTGTACTTCAGCGCCGCCGGAAGTTTCATCTTCCTGGAGTCCACGGCTTCGAGCTCCCTGAGCTTGTAGAAGCTCCCGTCGTGAATCACGCCCCGGTCTCCATCCGGGCTCGTCCACGGGGTCGCGCCGATCAGCGACCAGTCGAACGTGTCGTGCTGCGCGTACGGCAACTGGAGGCCCCCGCACGGGATCTCCCCCTCGGGCCGGTACCCTCGCCGTCCGTACTCGCGTTGCAGGGCGCGGAGTTCCTGCGGGGTGTTCGCGTACACGGTGATGCGGGTGCCGATGGCGTCGACCAGCACAAGGCTGCTGCGGTGCGGAATCTCATTCATGGGGTGCTCCTGGAGTGAGGACGAAACGGGCGTGATCGCGGTGCGGCACGCGTGAACCCCCCTGCCCTGGCCTGCCCCCCGGGCAGGCCACCCCTGATCACCCCAGCGGGTGGACCGCGCATGGTCTTGCACGCGTCACCCCCACGCACGGGACGCTCCATTCATGACCCTGCCCCCCCACCCCCACGGCGGCACCCCCGTTCCTGGCGTGTTCACCCTCCTGCGCACCCACGACGCCCCAGGCGGCCCCGTCCACACTCCACTGCACGTCCTGCACTGCCCGGAAGCGCACGCCACGCGGGTCGCGCAGGTCCTGAACGAACAGGCTGGTCACGTCCGGTACCACGTGCAGCCCCTGACCGCCCTGAGCGAAGAGGACCTCACCGAACACGCCCTGTACGTCACCACCATCCGCTTCACCCTGACCCCAGGCGCCGTGCGGTACAGCGTCAGCCAGACCCGCACGCCCAGCATCCAGGCCTTCCACCCGCCCCTGGACACCCCCACCGCGCACGGGGGCGGCTTCGCGCCCCACCTCACCGTGTGGACGCGTGACGCCGCTCTCGGCCTGCACCTCGCCCGGCATGTTCAGACCGTGCACCTGCGGGGCGTCCATCCCGCCCTGGCCGCGATGGTGCGTGACTGGGCCGCTGCCGACGTCACGGGCCGCATGGGCGCCTGGCCGCACGCCCGCCCCCTGGGTGGTCACGTCGTGTGGGTCCACCCCACTGGGACGCTGTTCGTCGTGAACGCGGCGGGCCTCAGTGTGCCCGCGGCGTTCCTGCAGGAGCACGCGGACGCCCTCGTCGGACCGGACGTGGTCTTGCCCCTGGCCGACCTGTCTGCGCACAGTAGACCCATGACCCGCACCGGAGTGGCCTCGTGACGGCCGATCAGGAAACCTTCCTGATCGCGGCCGCGCTTCTCGTGAGCGTCCTGCTCGCCGTCCTCTTCCCCTTCCCCCTCCTGCACTGGGCGGTCCTGCTCGCGTGTGGGTTCGTCGTGGCGCTGGCCCTGCTGAACGTGTGGACGCTCGGCTTTGTTCAGCCCGGCGAGCGGGTCACAGCGGCCCTCGGACGGACGCCCGTCTACCTCACTGGCGGCGTGGCTGCCGCGGGCCTCGTCACGCTGCTCCTCTGAGTCAGTCCACGTGACTCCAGGGGTTGATCTGGCCGCGCTCCATACTCCGTTGAATGCGCCCCCGGATGTCTGCCGCCTGCCGCAGGGACTGGGCGTGTTCCGGCCAGATCTCGTCCACCACGGAGAGGAACGCCTCGCGGGGCAGGGTGCGGCGCAGGGCCCCCAGCCAGTGGTCACTGGTGGAGACGGCACGCCGGACGCTGGGCGCCAGGGCGCGCAGGCGGCGCAGCTGGCGCAGGGCGTCCGGGTACGCCTCCGGACAGTGGCGTTTCATCGCGCGGCGGAACTGCTCGCCGTGCACGGCCGCCACCGCATCCAGGGCCGCGCGCCGGGTTCGGAGGTCATCACTCAGCCGCACCTGATGATCGGCCGGGCGGTCGCGCAGAACCCCAGTGCGGATCAGGTCGCCTTCCAGGCCGGCGTCCATGAACAGGGGCAGGCGGGCGCGCTGCCGGTCGTTCCAGCGCCTGGCGTTGCGTTCACTGGCTTGCTCGGGCGTGCGTGGGGCGCGGGGCGGTCTGGGCGATCTGGGCATCCGTGAGGCGTGGCCCCGGGTGCGGGGCCAGGGCTTCACGCCACCTGGGTGTCCACGTGCTCCGGCGGGAGGGCCGCGCGCATGTCCTGGGCCAGTTGTGTGGCCGGCAGCATCCAGCTCGCCCAACGGTTGCGGTACTCGTGCGCCCAGCGGTCCTGCCCGGCGAGCGGCTCCACCCGCCACATGATGCCCACGCCACTCGGGCTGGCCTGCCGGGGCATCCAGAGCCCGCAGGCGGAGACTTCGATGAACACGCCTGTGTCCGAACCGTCTGGAGCGAGGTGCGCGGTCATCTCGCCACTCACCGCGATCCCACCCGGATTCCAGTGCACCGTCCCCTTCCAGCCCAGGTGCCGCTGCACGGCTTTCAGGAACCGCCGGGCGTCCAGTTCGAACGCGCGCTTGCCCTCCGCGTTGTAGCCGACGTAGCCCTCTGCGTCCGGGTACTCGCCCAGGAGTCGCTCCCCGCTCTGTGCGGCCTTCAGGCGGGCCTGCCACGCCTCGCAGCGGGCCCGCCACGTCCCGTCCACGTGCAGGCCTGCGGGCGTGAGGTGCCGCGTGAACGCCCGGCTGGCGCGGGCGGCCTCTGGGTTGCGTCCTTCCCCTTCGAGGGTGAGCGCGGCGTTCTCCCCGGTCGGGAGCGGGCCGTTCAGCAGGTGCACGGTGCCGATCATGGCGGTGGTGAGCCCTGCCCGGCGGCACGCGACGTACAGGGTGCGTCCCTCGCGTTCGAGGGCGACGATCTCACTCCCGGTCGTCTGCGCGAGGGCTTGCGTGAGGTGCTCAGGGTGATCGGGGTCAAGGGTGATCAGGAACTTCGCCATGACGGCCGCGTGGCCCCCGGAGTGGGGGCCAGGTTTGAGATTCAGCGACCTGCTACGGCGGCCTGTTCCTGCAAAGTCAGGGCCAGGGAGAGACGAGCACGGCGGGTACCGTCCAGCAGCTGAGCAAGGTGATCGAACGCCTCAATACGCTGGTCACTGGTCTTCAGGTCCTCCGCGGTGGCGGGGGCGTTCCGGAACTCCGCATCCTTGAGGTCGTGCAGTTGCCGCATCGTTCGTTCGTCCAGGGCAGCCTGAGTGCGAAGAACGTCGGCTGTGAGTCCCTGGGGCGGGTAATGCAGTAAGGCATCGCGTTCCACTCGGGCCTGCGCGAAGGTAGCGTCGTCCAGCGTGGTGAGGAGATGCAGCAGAGCGGGAAGGTCTCCTGCGAAGTGCGCGGCGGCCAGGGTGTCGAGGACTGTTGAGGGCAGCGTGGGGATCATGACGGCCGCGTGGCCCCCGGAGTGGGGGCCAGGGCTGGTCAGGCGCGGAGCGCGCGGCGGGACTGCATCCAGTCGTGTGCAGCACTCGCCACCCCGCAGGTGGGGCACGTCCAGGTCTCGTCCGGCGCCTCGAGCAGCGTGCATTCCACATGCTTCGCGCTGCACCCCGGGCAGGCCACGTGGTACGCACCCACGCTGTCCAGCAGGCCGGGCAGTTCCACGCCCAGCACCTCCGCCAGGGCCTCCGGTGCGTGCTGGAGGGCCAGTGCGAGACGTTCGAGCGTGGCGGGGTCCTGAACGAGCGCGGCCAGCTGCACGGTCATTGAGCAGGGCTGAGAGGCTGCGGTCAAGGACTGGGTGACTTGCTGGTTGTCGTTGGCTTCGATCATGCACGGCACGTGGCCCCCAGGAGGGGGCCAGGACTGCAGGGTGCGTCAGCGAGAGGTGGGCGGCAGGATCAACGCCGGGAGTTCCTTCCCCACCGTCTCCGGGAAGGTGCTGGGCAGGACCGGCGCGGCCACTTGGGCGTCGGGTGCCGCGAGGGCAATCAGGCCCACCCGGGCGTCCGTGCTGTACTCCACCCACACCGGCGGCTTCTGACCGTGCTGCACGCGCAGGCGGTGCAGACCTTCGGGCGTGAGCGTCCACGTGCTGAGCGTGAGCGGCCCGGCGCCCCGCACGCCCATCAGTGCGTCCACAGCCGGGGTGAAGCGCGGGTCCTTGGTGGCCGCCTGGAGGGACACCGCGAGCTGCCGCGCGCGGACCGGGTGCGCGTGCGCGTGATCGGCGAGTTGCGCGGCGGTCACGTCGTTCGTCGCGCGGCCGCGCCGGTGCTCCACCAGGCCGATCTCACTGGCGAACATGCGCAGCGTGGATGGGGAGAGGAGCTTCAGGGCCTGCCGGAGAGCGGTTTTCGTGGTGTGTTTCATGGGTGGTCCGTGGGTCGTGCGCCGAACAGCATACGGGCGAGGATCAGGGGTGCGGTGATGGCGAGCAGGGCGGTGAGCATGACGGCCGCGTGGCCCCCGTGAGGGGGCCAGGGCTGTGTCAGGGTTGCCGGGGACCGCGGCGGACCTTCACGGCGATGGCCGCTGCTGCGAGGGAACCGAGCGCGCCGAGGACGATGACGTACAGCAGGATGAGGGTGAGCAGGGTCATGAGGTCTCCAGTCGCGGCACGTCTGTGCTGCTCAGCTGAGGTCGAGGGCGAGCTCGCGGCGCCGGGCGGCCACCTCGCGCAGGAGGCCCGCGAGCTCCAGGCAGAGATAGGCGCGGCGGTCCAGGTGCACGAGATCAGGCAGGGTGTGGTCAGCCGTCACGAGGCACGTCGCCCGCAGGTCATCGAGTTGCGCGGCGGTGAACTCGTCGGCGAGGGCCTGCTGGTCGAGTTGCGGGGCGCTCAGCGGCTGAGGCGGGTGGGGGGTGGGCAGCTGCGCGCGTTCGATGCGGGCCGCGCGCAGCGTGCCCGTGTCGAGCACGTCCAGCAGGCCCACGAGTCGGGCCACATCTCCCTCGCAGTGCGCGGCCAGGGCGTGCAGGACGCTCACGCGATCACCTCTGGCGCGGCGGCGGCGACGGCCGTGATGGCGTCCGCCAGGAGCTGACGGTCGGCGGGCGTGACGTGCAGGGTGACGTCCTCGCCGTGCACGCTCAGGGTCAGGCAGGCCGGGTGCAGGGTGATGCTCGCGGGGTCCAGCGGGTCGCTGTGATCACGGAAGGTCCCGGCCGTCCCGTCGATCAGGCGGGCGGCGCACGTGGCGGCCCAGGAGGGGTGGAACCCGCCGACGCCCTGCGGCGCCTCGATCACGATGGCGTCCCCGTCCACGTCCTGCCGGTGGGAGACGATGACGGGCACCCCGGACGCGAGGGTGAGGGTGACCGTGTGGGTGGCCATGATCTGCGGGGTGGCGGCCGAGGAGTGCTGCACGTTGCCGCCGGTCATGCGCGGACCTGGGTGAGGACGAGGCTCTGGGCGCGGGGTTTCTTCACGGCGAGGTTCGCGAGCGTGTCCGCGTCCAGATCCCCGGCCGTGGCGAGGCGATCGGCCTTCTTCCGGTCGATGGTGGCGACCTCCAGGGTGGCCGCGTCCCCGAAGCATTCCCGGAAGCGGTCCAGGGGGTACTCGATGGTGGTCGAGGTGCGGAGTTCCGCTCGGTACAGGTCCGTCTGCACGGTCTTGCCGTCAAGCAGGGCGGCTTTGAGTTCCGCGCCGAGCTGGTCGCGTTCGGCTTCGAGGCCGAGGATGGTGTCGCGGAGGGTGGCGTAGCGGTCGAGCAGGTCGGTCAGGTGGGGGGTGGTCATGGTGTCGGACTCCTTGGGGGGTGAGGGGACGTGGTGGGCAGGCCAGCGGGGTGAAGTCACGGGGTCATCAAGTGCAGTCGGCTGCCGCGCAGGGCGAGAGCGCAGCGGGCTGCACTGAGGGAAGCGAGCAGGTCGTCCGGGGCGTGCTCGGGGTGGGTCCAGAGGTGCGCGGCGTAGGGCGGCACGCCGCGCACCCGGACGCGGACGCCGGGTGGGGCGCGGCCCGCGAGATCGATCAGGATGCGCAGGGCGGCCAGGGGGCCGTGGGCGACCGCGCGGAGTCCACCGCCGCGGGCGGAAGTGCCGTCCGGGTGGTGGCGCAGGCGGACGATCACCCCGGGCGTCTCAGGGGGAAGCGGGGGGAGGTGGACGCGGCGGGCACGGCGATGCGTGCGCATGTGTCCGGCCGCGTGGTGCGCCGGGTGGTGGGCGGCGTTCTCCCCTCTGGGGATCCACTGAACGTGCAGGTGCACGCCCCGTTCCGCTGCGAGTTGGAGGAGGTGCCGCGCGGGTTCGGTCAGGGGCGACCTGGACGGTGCGAGTCCCGTCAGGACGTGCACGGTGGCGAGGCAGTCCACATGCAGGTGGAGGGGACCGGGATCGGCGTGCTGGACGGCGAGGCGTGCGGCCTGCAGTTCAGCCTGCTGGGTGGTGTGCGCCCGCGCGGTGGCCGTGACGGTCACGCCGTTCACGACGGCCGCCAGGGCGTACACGTCCCGCAGGGCGAGGCTGGCGTCGGTGTACGCGATCTGGTGCGGCATAGGGTGCAGGGTGCCGGACGTAGGGGTGACCGTCACGCGGCCCGCTCCGGCTGAACCACCTGCTCCGGCTGGACCACCTGCTCCGGCTGGACGGGCGTGGTCTGGGCGCTCCACGTGGCGGGCACGCGGAGCGTGAACACCGCGAGGCGGAACTGCGCGCGGAACTCATCAGCCGACAGGACACGGGTGCGGCCGTCCCGGCAGAGGATGTCCACGCCACCCGCTCCGCGCGACAGGCGGTACTCGCAGATGGGCCAGCCGTCCTGGTCGTGCACGCTAACCCGCACGGACCCGCGGGAGAGGCCCACGAGGATTTCGTCGGGGGTGACGGCCGTGAGGACTTCGGGTTCCTTCGCGGCGTAGGCGCGCAGGGCCGTGACGGTGGCCTGGACGCGGCAGGGGTCGCCCGTGAGCTTCAGGGCGCGGCCCGCGGCGAGCAGGCGTGCGAGGCGTTTCAGGCGCAGCTGAAGGGCGGGGCGTCGGCGGGCCACCTTCCGGAGATCCTCGAGGGCCTGCTGAGGGGTGGGAGCGGGCTTGTGGGCGCCGGGGACGCTGATGGTCAGGGGAGTGAGCATGCGCCTGTCCTGGCCCACACCAGGGGTGTGGGCCAGTGCTGCGAGGACGCCACGTGATCAAGTGAGGTGCAGACGCACGGCCAGGATGTGCTTGCACAGCGTGACCCCATCCGGGCAGTCGCAGGTGAGCGCGTCGCCGTGCCGGGTGACGGTGCGGGCCTCGCTGCCGCCGGTGACTGTCCAGCCCTGAGCGGTGGGCGTGACGGTCAGGAGGCGGGCGCGGGCGAGCCGGGCTGGGTCAGCGAGCACCGTGCGGGCGCGGGAGGCGGGCGTGGGTTCGGCGAGCGGGACCGGACCGTACGCCTGGGCGGCCCCGATGAGTCGTTCTGCGGTGCGGGCCGTGAACCTGGCGGCGGTGAGCTGCGCGGGGGGCGTGCGGGCGAGCGTGGGGAGGTCTGGGACGCCCGCCTGGGTCAGCGCGCGGGCGGTGACGTGCCCGACCCCGCTGAGCAGCGCGAGGGTCGCGGCGCGGGGAGGGAGTTGCGCGGCGAGGCTCACGCGGGTGAGGTTCACGCTGATGCTGGGAGACAGGGCGTGCCAGGCGCTCACGATGCGGAGGGCGTCCTCACGCAGGGCCGTGACGGTCGGGACGTGCAGGCCGCTCAGCCCCGCGGCCCCGTCATCCCCGTGATGGGTGGCGGCGTGCAGGAGGGCCGCGCCGATCACCGCGTCCGGCGGGGCGGTGCCCGCGTCGAGGGTGCGGGACGGGACGCCCATCAGGGCGTCGACGAGGGTGGCGCGCGACTCGTCCCCGAGGCTGGGCAGGCGAACGTGCGCGGCGGCGGACAGGAGCACGTCCAGCACCGTCGGGTCCTGTGGGAGGACGCGGACGGCCGCGACGACGGGGACAGGGAGCAGGGCCTGACTGGCCACGCGGCCCAGTGGCGTGACCCTGAGCACGCCCCCGTGGTCGGCGAGGGCGCCCCGCAGGAGAAGCGTGGCCACGGCGCGCGGGGCGTTCAGGGTGCCGGTGTGCGCCGCGAAGGTCTGCTGGGCCATGCGGGTCGCCTGTGCTCGGGTGCGGGCGTACCCGCCGTCCACGCAGCCGAGCAGGAACCCGAGCAGGTGTTCGCCACGGGCCAGGGGACTGCTGAGCGGTTCGAAGCGGCCGCGTTCGTACTGGCCGGGCTGCTCCGCGCGGGTGCCGAGCACCGTGACCTGGGCGCGCGTGGCGCCGGGCCGCCCGGCGCGTCCGGCCCGCTGCCACGCAGCGTTCACGGTCAGCGCCTGTCGCCCATCAGGACCGAACGTGGTGAGGTCGTACAGCACCACGTGCTCGGCGGGGAGGTTCACGCCGACTTCCAGGGTGGGCGTGCAGATCAGGACGCGGGTGCGGCCCGCCCGGAAGTCCGCCTCGACCTGGGCGCGCACGTCGGGCGTGAGGCCCGCGTGGTGCGCGGCGCTGGCGTGCCCGGCCTGCTGGAGCTGCGCGGCGAGGTCCGTGGCCCGCTGGCGGCCGTGCACGAACACCAGGGTGGACTCCCCGGGCGTGAGGGCACGCTGCAGGGCGGCGGGTTTGTCGGCGACCGCGCGGACGGCCTTCGCGGTCCAGGTGAGTGGCATCGGTCGGATGCCACCTCCGATGTGCAGGGCACTGAGCCAGTCGGCGAGCACGCGGGGGTTCCCGCAGGTGGCGGTCAGGGCCAGGACGCGCAGGAAGGGGAGTGTGGCCCGCAGGCGGGTGAGGGCGGCGTCCAGGGCGGCGCCGCGGGCGGGGTCGCTGATGGTGTGGATCTCGTCGGTGATCAGGAGGCCCACCCGCGCGAGCCAGGGGTGGTGGCGGCGCCAGCGGCGCGTCACGAGGTCCAGGCGTTCGGGCGTCATGATCAGGACGTGCGCGGCGCGGTGTGGGGGGCTGGGCTGGTCGCGGGTGAAGGCCTGCACGCGGCCGGGGAGGTCGGCCCAGGTGTGGGCGATCTCGTGCGCGAGGGCTTTGGTGGGCACGGTGACGATGACGCGTTCCCCTTGAAGGAGGGCGTGCCGGGCGGCCTCGCGAGCGAGATGGGTCTTGCCGCTCCCGGTGGGGCTCGTGATCAGGGCGCTGACGGGGAGCGTGGTCACGCCGCACGCCAGGGCGAGATCCGGGCCGGAGAGGACGGGAGGGGCGGTGATCGGGGCTGGGCTGGTCACGCGCTTCTCCTGGGGGTGAGGGGTCGCCACGCAGGGTGCAGGGCGAGGGGCACGTCCGCGTGCAGGGCGGTGAGGAGGTTCGTGACGGCCAGCCGCAGGCGTTCGTGCGGGGCGGCGTCCGGGATGACCTCCCCCGTCCAGGCGCGGCCACTGGCGGCCATACGCTGCGGACTGCTGGAGTCCACGGTGGTCGCGCCGGCCGTGAGGGCCGCGTGGATGGAGTCGGGGTGCCCGAGGCCGAACACGTGCAGGGGCAGTCCGGCGGGGAGCTGGGCGCGGACGGTGCGGATCTCGTGCCGGATGCGGTCCCGGTCGGCGCTGTGCGGGGCGAGGCCGCCGAGGGCGAGGCCGTCCGGGCGGGCGGCGAGGATCGCGGTGAGGTCCTGGCCGGGCTGGACGCTGGCGTATAGGGTGCCGGGGCGGATCTGGGACAGGGCCCACAGGGCGTTGCGTTCCCCGAGGTGGAGGCGGCGGGCGCGTTCGTCGGTGGTCGCGGTGGCGGGCGCGGGGAAGTCCAGCGTGAAGCACACGGCAGCCCGCGCGGACCGCTGCAGATCGTACACGTCCAGCGGCGTGAGGGGAGCCTGGCCGGGCACGTGCAGCGCCGCGAACGCACCGGTGTCCACGACGGTCGCGTGGGCGTCCAGGGCCTGGTACCCGCCGCTGTCGATCATCAGGGGCAGGGCGGGCAGCGGGGCGCCGGGCGCGGCGCGGAGTTCGGCGGCGCTCATCAGGGCGGCGGGCGCGTAGCGTTCCACGTACGGCGTGAGCAGCGCGTCGAGCGGGTAGCGGTGCGTGAGCACTGGAATGAAGCCATTGAAGGTCATGCCGCGCGGCAAGGCCGGGGGGTGTTTCCCCCGGCCAGGACTCATGGGGCGCGGTCGCCGGGCACGACGAAAAGAGGGTGGACCGAACATCGGTCCACCCTCGGTCACGCTGTCGGGTCCCCTTCGGGCTTCCAGCCCTGGCCGATGTGCCACACCTCCGTGACCTTCTTCCACCAGGGCGCGCGGGCGCGGTACTCGGCGAGCGCGGTGGCTGGCGTGAGGGGAGCCTTGAACTTCGCGCTGCGGTACTGATCAGAGCGGTCGCCGTGCTCGCGGTACACGATGGCGGTCTTCGCGCGCCGGTCGAAGTCTCGTGCCTCGCGGCGCTCGTCGTCGATCACGAGCAGGCACTCGATGGCCGTCTCCTCGTCGTGCGGAACCGTGAATTCGGGCAGGGCGCCACGGGCGGGGTAGGTGTGCGTGCCGAGCGTGGCGACCCACGCGCGGCACGCGGCCTCGGCGTCGCGCGTGTCGAAGTGCGCGCAGTTCGGGCCGCCGGTGCCGCTGTTCTCGATGGTGCCGATGCGTTTGCCGTCCTTGAGCAGCGTGCCGGTGAAGGCGACGCCGTCGTGGGTGGGGAGGTACTTCACGCCTTTGATGTCGTATCCGTTGGGGTTGAACATGGGTGCTCCTGAGGGGGTGGAATGGGGGCGGGTCAGAACGTCAGCGTCCACGTGCCATCCGGGTTGTGGGCGTACAGCTGCTCACCGGTGAGCTGGGATGCGAAGCCCAGCACATCGGCGGTGAGGCGCTCGTCGCGGATGACCTCGGCCTGCTCCCGGTCGAAGTCATGCCCAGCGAGGCAGCGCATGAGGCGCCGCCCGACGCGTTCCGTGGGCAGCAGGGCGCGGATGGCGAGGCCGGAGCGTTCGTGCGTGAGGGCCCACCCGGCGTCGTCGAGCATGCGGTGCAGCGCGGCGCCGGGCAGGTCAGCGAGGCGGACGCAGGGCACGGTCTGGGTCTGGTCGCCCTGTACGGCGCGGACTTCCCCGGGGATGAACCGGGGGCGATATCTGGTCTGGGCCATGCGTGCCCGTGGCCCCCGGGCGTGCCGGGGGCCATCACTCCTGGGCGGGGCGGGCAGCGCTACTTCCGGGTGGGACCGGGCGTGCGGGTGCCGCCCGAGCGCGGTTGGGTTGGTCGGATCGCGGCGGGGTCAGGGTGGGCGGCCAGCAGGTCCGCGATGGCCTGCGGGGCGGTCGCCGCGAGGACGGGGCGGTTCAGCGCTCGGCCCTGGGGGGTGGTCCACCAGGCCGCGAAGACGAAATCGAAGTCCGGCTGCTGCACGCGCAGTTCCACGGTGAGGTGATGGCCGGGCGTCAGGGGGACGTCGAGGCCTGGGGCGGGCGGCAGCAGGACGGGCTGTTGGGCCGCCAAGTGCGTCAGGGCGGCCTCGATGGTAGGCCCGTGGCCGGTCACCGAGGTGTCCTTCCCGGTCTGGAGCCGGGCGCAGCACGCGTCGTTGTCGGCGAGGAGGACGAGGCGCGAGGGGAAGTGTGGTTCGGTGACCGGCGGCGTGTCCATGGTCCGCACGGTGACGTGCCTGGGGGTGACGGCGATCAGGTCAGGATCTGCCCGAGGGTCTTCCCCGCGTCCACGAGCACCTCGGCCGGGAACGTGCCCTGCGCCTGCGCCATGTCCAGCAGTTCCTCGTAGCTCTTCCCCCAGTTCATGTACCGGTCCGTGCGGCTCGGCCCGGTGAACTCCGATTGGAAGAACACCTCCGCCCAGTCGGGTTGCGTGTCCGGCGTGCAGGCCTGCGGGTACGCGGTGGACCCCCGGCACACCTGTCCGCTGGGGAAGATGTTCCAGAACGGCGCGTGGCACACGGGCGTGTCCAGGGTGGGGCGCGTGTTCTCCCGGAGGGCGTACACGCTCAGGCTGCCCGGCCCGGCAATGAACACCAGGGGTGGGTGGGGGACGAGCTGCCCGGAGAAGCGGGCCACGCTGCCGGCCTGGGCGTACTTGGGGTTGAACAGGAAGGCTCGTTCCCCGGCGGGGATCCACCAGGCGCACGCGGTGGGCGAGGTGGCCAGCGTGTTCTGCCGGGTGGGCGTGAGGGCCCGGCCGCCCAGGGTCATCAGGAGGTCACGGGCGTCCTCGCGGGTGAGGGCCTGCGCGGCGCCGAGCAGGGCCCGGCCACGGCCGTCGTGCCGGATGCGGTGCTTGCGGGTGTACCCACTGCTCAGGCCGTCCTGGCCGCCCGGCGCGTACAGGATCAGGGCGAGGACCGGTTCGTGCAGGGCGGGGGCAGCGCGCTGGGTGCGCTCGGTGGAGATGGTGATCGTGGCGGTCATGCGTTCGGCGTGGCCCCCGGGAGGGGGCCAGACCTGACTCGGGCCGCAATCAAGCTACGTGTTCGCCGGTCAGACTCGACGCCCGAGTGCGTTTTCTTTCTTTCGATCAGTAGAGTATCTGCACTCGCTACAATGACACCATCGTCCGGCACGGGGCGCGTTCAGCGTTCCTGAGCTGTGACCAGATCCACGACCTGCTGCACCGTCACGACCTTTACCCGGATGGCAGCGCAACCTCACCTTCGAACTCCTGCCCCGCACGAATCGTTAGTCGCATCCCACACACACCACCAGCGCCGCGTGAGGGACGAACCGGCGAGCGCGTCGGCCTGAGGACGAACCTGATCACTGCAGGCCATCTCACCGAGCAGAGGCCCTTCGCAGTGCGGCGAAAGGATAACTCACACGACCTGACAGTGACCATGAGTGGTCCCCTGCTGCCTAATCCGGAGGCGTCCGGGATACCCTATCCAGAACCGGCTGCTGCTCGCGCAGGGTGCCGGGCGCGTCCGGGTGCCAGGGGAAGCGGCCCTGCGCGTCCGCCCACACGCACTGCAGGGCCGGGAACACCTGGTCCCCGTAGAGCCACAGGGCGTACTCCAAGTAATCCCGGTAGGCCGGCTCGGGCACCGCGACGAACTGACAGAGGAGCCCGTCGAGCACGCCCGGGGTGACGTCCCCATCACGCCAGCGCCGCTGTCCCCCATGGATGGCCTGGCACGCCGCACTGAGGGTCCGCTCCATGACGTCCAGAGGCTGGCCGACCATGATGAGCTCCGGGTGCTGGTCATTGGCCCACAGGCCGACCGTGAACGCGAACCCGGGACCTTCCGGGTCTTCGGGGATGGTCAGGACGGTCCACCCCTGCTGCTGGATGAGGTGAAGGACCCTGGAGTCGAATTCGGTCTCTGGCGCGGACAGGGCTGGCATCATGACGGGTCTCCTGTGCGGGGCGTGACTGTTTGTTAATTCAGTCTACGGCTCGGCGCTGGCCCGTCACCCTGCCATTTGGGGGCAGGGCCGGGGGGAGCGGAGGAGCGGGTAGTAACCACATTTGCCCGAAAACACCCGTTAAACGGTTTGCTGTGTTCCACGAGGTGTTGGGCTGGTGCGGGAGCGTGAGGTTGGCGCCTCGCCCGCTCATGGTTGGCACCGCGAATTGACAATGGAACCTGGGGCAGCCCTTGGGCTGCCCCAGCCAAGCCCCTCGTAGGAGGGCAGCTTGACAGGCCCTTGAAGGGCCTATCTCAGGTGTGGATCACCTCCGTCAGTGCGGAAGTCGGTCTTTGAGGACCCCATACAGGTAGGTTCCCAGCAAGGCGAACGCCAGGACGATCAGGATGGGCCACACGCCCGACCCCAGCAGCACGAAGATCGGTCCTGGACACACCCCAGCCAGGCCCCAACCCGTGCCGAACGTCAGGCCGCCCAGCACGTACCGCCGCCAGCCCTTCTCCTTGGGCGTCACGGTGATGGTCTGGCCGTCGCGGCTGTTCAGGCCACTGCGGCGCAGCAGCTGCGTGGTCACCAGTCCGGTCAGGACGGCTGAGCCAATCAGTCCGAACATGTGGAAAGACTCGAAGCGGAACATCTCCTGGATGCGGTACCAGCTCGCGGCCTCCGATTTGACGAGGACCACGCCGAAATACAGCCCGGCGAGCAGGTACACCAGCAGGCCGGCCGCCGCGCGGACCCGGGGGGCGGACCCGGCATGAACGCCGGGAATGGATGGGGTCCGGGTCACTGGAGCACCGCCATGAACGTGGGAAGGAGGAGATTGGCACTGAGGATGCCGCCGGCGAAGAACGAGACGGTGGCGATCAGGGAGGGGCTTTGCAGGGTGGACAGACCAGTGATCGCGTGTCCGGAGGTGCAGCCGCCCCCGTACCGGGTGCCGAAGCCCACCAGCAGGCCCGAGACGGCCAGGAGCAACCACACGCCGGGGTTGGACAGGTCGCTCAACTCGGTGGGCATCAGGCCGGGGCGCACCTGCACGCCCAGGTCCTGGATGGACTGAACGCCAGCGGCACTCAGGCGGGTGGGGTCCGGATTGCCCAGCAGGACCCCGGCGACGATCCCACCCAGGATCAGTCCGCCCGCGAACATCAGGTTCCAGCGTTCCTTTCGCCAGTCGTAGCGGAAGAACGCGGGTTTGGCGGCGTCAGGCAGCAGGATGGCGCAGGCGTGCCGCAGGTTGGCGGAAATCCCGAAACCCTTGTTGCCCAGCCACAGCAGCAGCGGTACGGTCAGGCCGATCAGGGGCCCGCCGACATACCAGGGCCAGGGTGAGCGGAGAAGTTCAAGCAGTTCAGTCATGGGAACAGACCTCGGAGAAGAAAGAGCCGCGAAGAAGGTCGCGTCCAGAAGGGGCGTGCAGGGAGGGCCTCAGTGCCGCACGTGCACTTCAGCGGCGGGCGCCGGGTTCAGCACCTTCGGCACGTTGGTGGCCAGGACATACACACCCATCACGACCAGGAAGGCCGCGAAGCCCCGCTTCAGGCTGTCATTGGAGATGTTCTTGCCCACCCGCGCGCCCAGCAGGCTGCCCAGGATGCCGATGACGGTGAAGATCGCAATCAGGCTCCAGTTCACGGACAGGTTGTGCTCGGCCAGGACGTTCACGTACTTGGCGAAGCCAACGAAGCTCTTAGCGGCGATGATCAGCAGACTCGTGCCCACCGCCAGACTCATGGGCAGGCCGCCCAGCAGCACGAGCGCAGGGATGATCAGGAACCCGCCGCCGACCCCCACCAGTCCGGTCAGCACCCCGACACCCAGACCCTCGGCGCCGATCTTGACGGGCGAGCGCGTGTGGGCCGACTGGCCTTCCGGCTGGGCCTTCGCAGGCCGGAACATCATCACGGCCGCCAGCAGCATCACCGCCGCGAACAGCAGCAGCTGCGCCACGCCGCTCAGATACACGCTCAGGGCCGCGCCCAGGAACGTGCCCACCACGCCGGGCACCCCGAACCACAGGACGGAGCGCCAGTCGATCTGCCGTTTCAGCGCGTACGGGACAGCTCCCACCAGGCTGATCCCGCCCACGATGGCGAGCGACTCGGCAATGGCCAGCTTCTCCGGCTCACCCACGAGGTAGACCAGCACCGGCACGGTCAGGATGGAGCCACCCGAGCCCAGCAAGCCGAGGCTCAGCCCGATCAGGGCCGCGCCGATCCAGGCGAGGATCATGGCTGATCGCCCTGGGTGAGGGCACGGCCCTCACGCCTCCAGGCGGCGGTGCCTCCGGAGAGGTTCATCAGTCCGGTCTTGCCCTGGGCGGCGAGGTAGGCGGCCGCCTGGGAGGAGCGGTGCCCGCTGGCGCAGATCAGCACGGTATCCGGCCCGATGTCGTCCTCGCGGCCGACGAGTTCACTGAGGGGGAGGTTCGCGGCCCCGGGGATGTGTCCAGCGGCGTATTCCTCGCGCTCGCGTACGTCAATCAGCCCAGCACCGTGACGCGTCTTGCCTTCGAGTTCAGTCGTGAAAATGTCTTGGTAGGTCATGTTCAGCTCCTTTCAACAGCAGCGGAGGCGGCGCCCTTCGGGCCGCCTCCGCCCGGTGAGGGTCAGGTGTTTTGCGTCTTCGCCCAGGCGTCGTAGCCCCCGGCGAGTTCCAGAACGTCGAAGCCTTCGGCACGGAGCAGGCTGGCCGCGGCGGCGCTGCGGGCGCCGCCCTGGCAGTGCACGATGATCTCGCGGTCGCGCGGCAGGGTGTCCAGGCGCCAGGGGAGCCGGCCGGCGTGCAGTTGCCGCGCGCCAGGGAGGTGGCCGGCCTCGTATTCGGTTTTCGCCCGAACGTCCAGAATCAGTGCGTCCGGGTGAGATTCCAGTTCGGTGACGGGGATGGGCTGAGCGGGGGCGGTGTCCAGCCCTTCAGGGCTGGGGATGAAGCCCGTGACGTGGTCCAGGCCGACCATCCACAGCCTGCGGCGCAGGTCCTCGGCGCGGTCGGCCGGGGCGAGCAGGATCAGTTCGCGCTCCGGAGCCAGCAGCCAGCCCGACCACGTCTCCAGCGTGCCGCCGTCGGGGATGTTCACACTACCCACGGGGGCGGCGGCGTGGTGGTTCTCTTTCGCGCGGGTGTCGATCAGCCGGGCACCGGAAGCGATCTTGGCTTTCACGGCCTCAGCGCTCAGTTCGGCCAGTGGCTGCACTTCACCCAGCAGGGCAGGCCCGTCCCTGTTCTCGGTCTTCATGCGCCCGTAGTAGAGCGGCGCGTCAGGCTGACCAGAGAGCAGTTCGCGCGTGAAACCGTCCTCGTTGCCCTGTTCGACCAGCCGGCCCCACCAGCTCAGGGCCCGTTCGTAGCCGACCGTTGTGGCGGGCACAGCGCCCAGCGCCTTGCCGCAGGCACTTCCCGAACCGTGGCCGGGCCAGACCTGCACGTAGTCGGGCAGCGTGAGGAACTTGTCGCGCAGCGAGGCGAACATCTGCCGCGCGCCGGTGAAGCGGGTGTCCTGTCCGCCAGCGGCCTCGTCGAGCAGGTCGGGGCGTCCCAGGTCGCCCACGAACACGAAGTCGCCGGTCAGGATCATGCTGGGCGCATCCCCCCGGGGGGTATCCGTGACCAGGAAGCTCAGGTGCTCTGGGGTGTGGCCGGGCGTGTGGACGGCCTGGATACGGACGTTGCCCACCATGAAGCGGTCGCCGTCATGCAGTTTGACCTGATTGCCGTCGTCGTAGGTGTACTGCCAGCCTTCGCCGCCCTCGCCGGAGAGCAGCAGTTTCGCGCCTGTGGCCCGAGCGAGTTCGCGGCTGCCGGAGAGGTAGTCGGCGTGGATGTGCGTCTCGGTGACGTGAGTGACGCGCAGCTTCTGGCGCCTGGCCTCGTCGAGGTACTGGGCGATATCGCGGACGGGATCCACGACGAGGCATTCGCCGGTCTTCTGGCAACCGAGCATGTAGGAGGCCTGGGCGAGGTCTGTGTCGTAGAAGCGTTTGAAGTACATGCCAGGATCGTATACCCCCTCCCCCTATATTGTCAAATACCCAGGGGGGTATACTATCGGCATGACTGCGCCCCTGCCCATCAGTGACCGTGAAGCCGAGAAAACGAAAATCCTCAACCGTCTGCGCCGACTGGAAGGCCAGATCCGCGGCATTCAGAAGATGGTGGAGGAAGAAAAAGGCTGTGTGGAGGTCATGAGTCTGTACGCCAGTGCCAAAAGTGCCCTTGAAGCCACGGGAGACGTGATTCTCGAAACCTACGTCGAGCAGTGCCAGGCCCGGGGCGAGAAGCCCGCGGACCTTGTCCGGCTCCTCAAACTCGCCCGGTGAGAGACATTCTCAGCGTCCTAGAACTTCGTGCTTTACCCATACTGCGAACTATCAGCCCCAGCACGAGTGCAGCCGACGGCAGAACGGTCACAAGAGTTGCATGAAGTTCGCGGTCAACACGACAAGGCGAACAGCTTTGCCTCCCACGCCAGATTTTTTCTATGCGCTCAGGCTCGTGCTTGAAGTCGACCAGTACGGCATTCAGATACTTAACGGGTGTTTTCGGGCGAATGTGGTTACTACCCGAGGAGGGGGCGACGCCGCTGAATCAGCTTCCGCCCCCTCCTCCGCTCTGTGCGGTCGGCCCGCCATCGTCCTGGCGCTCACGTGGCGGGCGCGGACGTCAGCCGGACGCGGTTGAGCATCAGGGCGTTCACGGTGACGATCACGGTGCTGGCGCTCATCAGCAGCGCCGCCCACTCCGGGCGAAGCAGGATGCCGTACGCGGGGTACAGGACGCCCGCCGCGAAGGGGATGGCCAGCAGGTTGTAGATCGCGGCCCAGAAGAGGTTCTGCTTGATCTTGCCGCGCACCTGCCGCGCCAGGCTGATGCTGCCGGCCACGTCCGCAGGGTTGCTGCGGACCAGCACGACGTCGGCCGTTTCGACGGCCACATCCGTCCCGGCGCCGATGGCCACGCCGACGTCCGCCTGCGCGAGGGCCGGGGCGTCGTTCACGCCGTCCCCGACCATCGCGACCGTCCGGCCCTGGGCCTGCAACTCGGTGATCTTCGCGGCCTTGTCACCCGGGAGCACGTCCGCCAGCACCGTGTCCATGCCCAGTTGCCGGGCCACGGCCTCGGCCGTATGGCGGTTGTCGCCCGTCAGCATCACCGTTTTCACGTTCAGGGCGTGCAGCGCGGAGACCGCCTGACGCGCCGAGGCCCGGATGGTGTCCGCCACGGCCACCACGCCCAGCGCCCGCCCGTCCGCGGCGACGTACATGGCCGTTTTCCCGTCCGCCGCCAGGCGGTCCACGTCACCGGGCAGGCTCCCCAGCGCGACGCCCTCCCGGTCCATCAGCTTGCGGTTCCCGATCAGGACCTGCCGGCCCTCGACCGTGGCCTGCACACCGTGCCCGGGAACGCTGTCAAAGGCGTCAGGGGGCACCACCTCCACGCCCCGGTCCTGCGCACCCTTCACGATCGCTTCGGCCAACGGGTGCTGCGACGGCTGGTCCGCGGACGCCGCCAGGCGCAGCAGGTCCGTCTCGCTCGTTCCAGCGGCAGGAATGAGGTCCGTCAGGGCCGGTTTACCCTCGGTCAAGGTGCCGGTCTTGTCGAACACGACGGTGTCCACGCCTGCGGTCGCTTCCAGGGCCGTGGCGTTCTTGAACAGCACGCCCTCCCGCGCGCCCCGGCCGACGCCGACCGTGATGGCCGTCGGGGTGGCCAGCGCCAGCGCGTCCGGGCAGGCGATCACGATGGCGGACACCGCGGCCGTGAGCGCGAACACCACGCCCTGCCCGCCCAGGAAGAACCAGGCGACGAAGGCCAGCAGGCCGCTGCCCAGCGCCACGAAGACCAGGTACTTCCCCGCCTGATCGGCCAGCCGCTGCGCGGGGGCCTTGCTGGCCTGCGCGTTCTGCACCATCTGCACGATGCGCGACAGGGCCGTGTCGGCCCCGACCGCGGTCGCCCGGAACTGGAAGGCCCCGTTCTGGTTCACGGTGCCGCCCGTGACTTTCGCCCCGGCGGTCTTGGCCACCGGGATGGGCTCACCGGTGATCATGCTCTCGTCCACGTAACTGCTGCCGCCTGTGACTTCACCGTCCACGGGCACGCGGTCGCCGGGCCGCACGGCCAGCAGGTTGCCGACCACCACCTGCTCGAGGGGCACGTCCACTTCCTGCCCGTCACGGACCACGCGGGCGGTGCTGGGCGCCAGGTTCAGCAGCGCCTCCACGGCCCGCCCGGTGGCGAAGCGTGAACGCATCTCCAGCCAGTGGCCCAGCAACGAGAGGGTCGTGAGCATCGCGGCCGCTTCGAAGAACACGTCCGCGCCGCGCAGCGCGAACGTCGCGTACACACTGAACGTCCAGCTCACCAGGATGCCCGTGGCAATGAGGGTCATCATGTTCGCCTCGCCGCGCCTCAGGGCGCGCCAGGCGGCGGAGATGAACGGCCAGCCGCCCCACCAGACCACTGGGGTGGACAGCAGCAGCCCGAACCACGCCATCGAGAGTCCAAAGGGGGGCATGGCCGTGAAGCCGAAGGTCTCACCGATCGGGGAGTACAGCACCACCGGCACGGTCAGCACCACGCTGACCACGAAGCGGCGCAGCATGCCCTGCACCATGTGCTCGCCGTGCCCGGCGTGCTCGTCAGACCCCATGGACGCGTGCGCGGCGTGATCGTGATGGTCGTGCGCACCCGGCGGAGGCGGGTTTTCATGCGGCGTGGCCGCATGCGCATGCCCGTGGGCGTCAGCGGGCGCGTGGTGTTCGTGGCCCACGCTGGGCTGGCCCGGTTGTGCGGCCGACGGGGCGGCGTCCTGGCAGGCGCAGTCGTAGCCGGCCGCGTGCAGGTGGCGCTGGAGGTCCGCGCCCGTCACGCGGCGTGGGTCGTAGCCGAGGTGCGCGGCGGCGCGGGTGCGGTCCACGTGCACGGACGTCACCCCGGGCAGCTGGGTCAGCGCGCGTTCCAGGTCGGCGAGATCCGAACCGCCGTGGCAGTTGCGGAGGTTCACTTCCAGGACGGCGGGCGTGTGCGGGTGGGCGTGCGCGTGGTGGTCAGGCGTCGTCATACCAGTCTCCTGTGCAGGTCGCGTGGGGGCCGGCCTGGCCCCCAGCAGGTCTCCGGGATCGGTGCGGGCGGCCCCGGTCAGCGGGCGGCGAGGACGTCCATCAGCTCGTCGACCAGGTCCGTGGCGTCCCCGCGGGCGGCGGCGGTGGTGACGTGCGCGTGCAGGTGACCGCGCAGGACGACGGTGGCCGCGCCGTTCAGGGCGCCCTGGACCGCTTTGAGTTGCTGCAGGACGTCCAGGCAGTACACGTCCGGGTCTTCGAGGGCGCGGCGGATGCTGTCGAGGTGGCCGCGGGCGATGGCGAGGCGGCGCGCGGCCTGCTTGCGGGTGTCCTCTGGCATGCACAGGTGCGCCGGGTCCGTGTGCCCCGGACGTGCGGGGTTGGCGCCCTCGGCGGGCCGCGTGGGGGTCACTTCGGGTGGGTGACCTGGGCGCCGTAGCCTTCGTCGAGCACGGCGGCGATGAGCGCGTCGGGCTGGGCGGTGCCGTGGACGGTGGCGGTGCCGGCGCTGAGGTTCACGTGGGCGTCGGTGACGCCGGGTACGGCGCGCAGGGCGTGGGTGACGCTGGTCTGGCAGTGCCCGCAGGTCATGCCGGTGATGGTCAGTTCGGTCTGGGTCATGGGTGGTCCTCCTGAGTGCACGGTATACCCTCCCCCCGGGGGTGTCAAGGTGGAGCGGATGGAATGACGTGTCACAAGTCAGCATGAGTGACCCTCTTGCCGACCCTGCCCGGGTGGATGTATGCTGAGACGATCAATGATCCCCCCCAGGGGGGTAAGGAGCGAAGATGACGCACACCATCGAACTGGGCGTACAGGGCATGACCTGCGCGAGTTGCGTGGGCCGGGTCGAACGCGGCCTGAAAAAAGTCGACGGCGTAGAAGACGCCACCGTCAACCTCGCCACCGAACGCGCCACCGTCACGTACGACCCGACCGTCACCACCCCCCAGGCGCTGCTCGACAAGGTCAAGGCCGTCGGCTACGAGCCGGTCCTGAGTCACGTCGACCTGGGCGTGCAGGGCATGACCTGCGCCAACTGCGTCGGCCGCGTCGAACGGGCCCTGAAGAAAGTGGATGGGGTGCTCGGCGCCACCGTCAACCTCGCCACCGAGCGCGCCAGTATCGAGTACCTGCCCGCCAGCGTGAGCCCCGGGCAACTCAAGGCCGCCATCCGCCAAGCGGGCTACGAGGTGCTCGAAGCGCAGGCCGGCGTGAGCCGCGAGGATCAGGAGCGTGAGGCGCGCGCCCAGGAAGTGGCGCACCTGCGCCGCCAGGTGCTGTTCAGTGCGGTCTTCGCCGTGCCGCTCCTGCTGCTGGCCATGATTCCCATGATGGTGCCTGGAGCCGAAGACTGGCTGATGGGCACCTTCGGTCACCGCGTGATGGGCACGCTGAACTGGGTGATGCTGGCCCTGGCCCTCCCCATCCAGTTCGGGCCGGGCCGGCGCTTCTACCGCCTGGGCTGGAAGAGTCTGCGCGCCCTGTCCCCGGACATGAACGCCCTGGTGATGATCGGCACGACCGCCGCCTTCGGGTACTCCCTGATCGCCACGGTCGCGCCCGGCATCTTCCCCGAAGGCACCGCGCACGTGTACTACGAAGCCTCCGGCGTGGTCATCACCCTCATCCTGCTGGGCAAGTACTTCGAAGCACTCGCCAAAGGCCGCTCCAGTGAAGCCATGAAAACTCTCCTCTCCCTGCAGGCGAAAACCGCCCGGGTGATCCGCAACGGACAGGAGCTCGAAGTGCCCACGGATGAGGTGCTCGTCGGCGACGTGATCGCCGTCCGCCCGGGCGAGAAGATTCCCGTGGACGGACAGGTGCTCAGCGGCGCCTCCTTCGTCGATGAGAGCATGATCACCGGGGAGCCCGTGCCGGTGGGCAAGCAGGCGGGCGCGCCCGTGGTGGGCGGCACGATTAACCAGAACGGCGCGCTTACCGTTCAGGCCACGAAGATCGGTGCGGACACCGCGCTGGCGCAGATCATCAAACTCGTGGAAACCGCGCAGGGCAGCAAGCCGCCCATCCAGGGCCTCGCGGACCGGGTGGTGGCGGTCTTCGTGCCGGTCGTGCTGGGCATCGCGGCCCTGACCTTCGTGCTGTGGCTGATCTTCGGCGGGCCGGGCGCCCTGAGCTTCGCGCTGATCACGACGGTCGCCGTGCTGATCATCGCCTGCCCGTGCGCGATGGGCCTGGCCACGCCCACGAGCATCATGGTCGGCACCGGCAAAGCCGCGGAGCTCGGCGTGCTGTTCAAAGGCGGCGGCGCGCTCGAAGGGCTGCAGGACGTGCAGGTGATCGCCCTGGACAAGACCGGCACGCTGACCAAGGGCAAACCGGAACTCACGGACCTGGTGCCGACCGGCGGCTTTGACCGTGCGGGCGTGCTGCGCCTGGTCGCGGCGGCCGAGGCGCAGAGTGAACACCCCATCGCCCGCGCCATCGTGGACGCCGCGAGGGCGGAAGGGGCCGCCCTGGCGCACCCCGAGCACTTCGAAGCGGTCCCCGGCTACGGGCTGGAAGCGCGCGTCGGTGGCCAGCTCGTGCAGGTCGGCGCGGACCGGTACATGACCCGGCTGGGCCTGGACCCGCAGGTCTTCCAGGCGGACGCCGAGCGCCTCGGGGACGAGGGCAAGAGCCCGCTGTATGCCGCCATCGACGGCCGGCTCGCCGCGATCATCGCGGTGGCCGACCCGGTCAAGGACGGCAGCGTGGACGCCGTCAACGCCCTGCACGCTCAGGGACTCAAGGTCGCCATGATCACGGGCGACAACGCGCGCACCGCCAGCGCGATCGCCCGCCAGCTGGGCATCGATTCGGTCCTCGCCGAGGTGCTGCCCAGCGGCAAGAGTGACGCGGTCAAGGAGTTGCAGGCCACCGGGCAGAAGGTCGCGTTCGTCGGGGACGGCATCAACGACGCGCCGGCGCTGGCGCAGGCGGATGTGGGCGTGGCCATCGGGACCGGGACGGACGTCGCCGTTGAAACGGCGGACGTGATCCTGATGAGCGGCGACCTGCGCGGCGTCCCCAACGCCCTGGCCCTCAGCCGCGCTACGCTGCGCAACATCCGCCTGAACCTGTTCTGGGCGTTCGCGTACAACGTCATCCTGATTCCCGTCGCCGCCGGCGCCCTGTACCCTGCGTTCGGCACGCTGCTCAGCCCGGTGCTCGCCGCGGCCGCCATGGGCTTTTCCAGCGTGTTCGTCCTCAGCAACGCCCTGCGCCTGCGCCGCTTCCGCCCGCCCGTCCGCGCGCGCGTGGAGGGCCCCGCAGCGCCCAGTCCCGCCCTCGCCTGACCCTCACCCCTTTCAGGAGTCCTGCCATGACGAAACTCACTGTCGGTCCGTACGTCGCATCCATGAAAACCAGCCCCGCCCAGGTCCGGGACCGCCACGCGTTCCTGACCCGCGCCCGCCTCCGGGATGACGTGCCCCACGTCGCCGGCCTGCCCCTGGTCGGCCTGGGCGGCTCCTGCGGCAAACCCGCCTTCCTGCTGCCGTACCTGATCCGTTGGGATGAGGCGAACACCCAGGCCCTGGAAACCGTGGGCGCCGAGTTCGGCTGCTTCGTGGAGTACGGCGCGTACCCGCACCTGAAACTCGAAGACGGCGGGCAGGAGGTCGCGGCCGTGCAGGACTGGAGCAACATGGGCATGGTCTTCATCCGGCCCGGGTACGAGCGGGGGGAGGAGCTCCTCGTTCGCCTGCGCGACGCCCTCGCCCCGGCCGGGGGGTAAGGCCCGCGCCCCCTTGAGGGGATCGGCGTGATCACCTGCTCAGGTGACCACGCCGATCCCCGTTGTGGAGGAAAAACGGACGTGAAAGTGTGCCATTGTGGTACACTCTGACGCAAAGGAGCCCCTATGACCGCCCTGAGTGACCACCTGCTGATCGACGCCCGCAGCCCCGTGAACGGCAAGCTCGACGCCCGACGCGTGGCCAGCACGTTCGGCATGACCCTGCGCGAACTCGCGCAGGCCACCGGCCGCGATCCCAGCGGCCTGAGCAAGCACCCCACCAGCGACACGCTGCAGGACCCCCTGCACGAGCTGGAAACCATGGGGTTGCAGCTGAGGGACGTGTTCGGGGACCTCGGCGTCGGGCGCATGTGGCTGCGGGCCCCCAATCCGGTCCTCGGGGGCCGGGCGCCGATCACGTACCTGCTCGACCGGCGCCCGGTGGCCGTCCAGCGCCTGCTGACCCTGGCCGAGACGGGAATGCCCACTTGACGGACCTCCAGGCCCTCAAGCGCGCCCTGATGGGCGCGCCCGTCTGGACGCCCCCTGGCGTGCTCGACACGTACCGTACGGTGCCGCTGATGGCGCTACGCAAGTACAACCGCGATCCACTCAACACGGCCGGCTCCCTGGTGACGGGTGGGCGCTACAACGCCCCGGCGGACCTGCCGGGCGCGCACGCCACGCTGTACGTCGCCGAGAACCTCACCGTCGCGCACGCGGAAGCGCGCGCCATCACCGTCGTGACCGGCGCGGCCGGCCTGCAGATCCAGCCTGGACCGGACCAGCGCCCTCGGCTGGACATCACCGTCAAATTGCGCCTCGGCAGCGTGCTGGACCTGACCGACCCAGCGGTCCTGACCGCACTCAGTCTGGACGCGCTGGATCTCGTGCAGGAGTGGCTGCCCCTGAACGTGGACGGCCAGCTGGCCCTCACGCAGGTGCTGGCCCGCGCCGCGCTGGACAGCGCCCGGTACGACGCGATCCGCTACCCGAGCGCCCGGTACCCGGGTGGCCGGAACTACGCGGTGTTTCCGGACCGCGTCGCGCCGGCGGACCGGGCCGTGCATGACCCGGACAACGAACTGAGCGTCTTCCCTGGTCCCACCCCGCCCTGAACTTACAGGGCCCGCGCGATCGCCTCGACGGCGCGCAGGCCCTGCCCGAAGCGCGCCATGGCCTCCCGGTGGCGCTCCAGTTCGCTGTACGGCAGGTACCGCATGTGCAGGTGCCCCACCGCCTGAAACGCCGGGCGGCGCAACTGGTCGCGCACGTCCGCTTCCCGGCTGTCCGGCGCCACCAGGTACAGGCCCTGCACGGCCCGTTCCGGCGCGCCCAGCGCCAGGTCCAGCAACCGGACAATGCCGGAGTAGATCGACGTGGTGTGTTCCACCTCGAACGCCGCGGCGGGCGCCAGCGTGCCCCCCTCGAACCACACCACGTCAATCAGGCGCACCGCGTCCGCGCCGGGCGTGCCCGCGATGCCGGCGGGCAGGGTGTCCAGACACCCGTCTCCCAGGCGGCCACCCGCGTACGCGCGGGAGCGGTCATTCGCGGCGATCCACACCTCGAAGCCCAGGGCCAGGCCCAGGTCCCGCAGCCAGCCCTGCACCTGGGTGTGCGTGTGCTCCTGCGCCAGCGCGGCCTCCTGCGCCTTGCGGGCCGCTTTGCTCTCCTCACGCACCTGCGCCAGGTCCGCGCGCCAGGCGTCCACGTCCGGGCCGTCCTCCGCCCGCGGGGGCGCGGCGTACCGGCCACTGCCCACGTCAAACATCAGGCCCGCCACGGCGCCCAGGTCATTGGACAGCAGGCTGCGGTGCGCGTGCGTCAGGCGCAGCAGGCCCGCCCGGAGCGCCAGGTACTCCTCCCACTTGCCCAGCTTGACTTTCGCGCCGGTCACGGCGTTGTAGCCGTTCACGATGGCAGTGTTGAAGGGCGGCATCAGGGTCGGGTGCAGGAAGTACATCAGGTTCGCCGCGGCGGGCCCGAGGCCCTTGATGCCGCGCGCGTCCAGCGTGCGGATGGCCTGCAGGAGTTCCTGCTCGGTGGTGCAGCACGCGCAGGTGTCCAGAAAGTGCCCGAACGCCCGCTGGTGTGCCGGGTTCTCGTAGATGTCGGGGATGCGCAGCTTGGGTTTCCACAGGAACGCGTGGTCCGCGCCGCGGAACATCTGCCGCTGCTCCGCGATGGAATGCACGACCGTCTCCAGGGACGACCCCCGGTACTGCGTGCCGAAGCGGTCCTCGCGGATTTCACGGACGACCACCTGAATGCCCCGGCGGATGGACCGGAAGTTCTTCAGGCGCTCGTCCCAGAGGAACCAGGTTCGGTACGTGCCGCCGGGATCGTCCCGCCAGTGACGGATCAGCGTGTCAAGCGTGTGCATGTGGTGGCGCGGAGTGTAACACGCGCCTCAGGTGCCCGCGTGCTCAGGTGGACGGCACCCGTCAGGGGTGGGCGCGCAGCCACTCCTGGAAGTCATGCATTTCCCCGGCCTGCGCCGTGATGATGCGCGCCGCGAGGTCCAGCACGAACGGGTCCTGCGTGCGCTGCAGCGCCAGGGTCGATTTGTCGTTCGCGGCGGCGTGGTGCGGGATCATGCCTTCGAGGAAGGTCCGTTCCGGCATGCTCGACGCGCGGATCATCGCGGGCATGTCCATCATCTGGTTCATCTGAACCATGCGGGCCATCATGGCGGCGTTCGGGCCGCCGTACGCGCGCAGCTGAGCCTGCATCTGCGCGATCTCCCGCGTCTGGTCCGCGATGATCTGGGTGGCCCAGGCACGCACCTGCGCGTCCTTGGCGCGTTCCAGCACCGCCCGGCTGCTGTCGATGGCCCCCTGGTGGTGGGGGATCATCATGGACATGAACGCCCGCTCGAAGGACCGCCCGCTCAGGCGCGCGAGGTCGTTCATCATGGGCATCATCATGGCGCGCATGTCCAGTTGCATCTGCAGGCCCATCTGGGACAGGCCGGGCACGGTCGCCGAGGGCGTCATGGGCATGCTCATGTGGGTCATGGGCATGCCGGGCATCGCCATGCCATCCATGCCGCCCGCCAGCGCGCCGCCCGGCAGGAGCGTCAGCAGGCTCAGGGTCAGCAGCGCCCGCCTCACGCGCTCACGCTCCCCAGCAGGCGCGTGCAGGCCGCTGCGCAGCGGCGGCAGCTGTCGGCACACACGGCGCAGTGCGCCATGTTCATGTGCTGCGCGTGGTTCGCGCACTCGTCACCGCAGGCTGTACACGCGGCCACGCAGGCCTGCAGCTGGGCGCGCAGGACCGCCTGGTCCGCGTCGGTCAGGCGGCCCAAGACCCGGCCGGTGGCGGCGCAGATGTCCGCGCAGTCCAGGTTGAGCCGGATGCAGCGCACGAGGTGCGCGAGGTGCGCCTGTTCGCTCAGGCAGGCGTCCGCGCAGGCGGTGCACACGGCGCTGCATTCGAGGCATGCGTCCAGGCACTCCGCCAGGGCGGCGGGGTCGAAGGTGGTCTGTGGCTGGGGGTGGGTTCGCAACATCGAGGATATCTGCGTGGTCATGGCGCTCCTGTGATCGGCATGCGTGAACCGTGGACCGGTGCCGCGCCGGGTCCTCGGGGCGTTGAGTGCGCAGGGGCCCTGCACCGTTACCATCGCAGCGCCGTGTAAACATTTCCTGAGAATCATGTTGGGCAGATCGTCACCCACCCCAGCCTGAGTGGACCGCGTGGAGCGGCGGGCCGGCACCCTGTACGCCGTGTGCATGTCTCCTTGCTCTCTCCCGGGCGGGCATGCCTGACCCGGACCGCGCCCCCGACCGGGACGCGCCCCTGACGTCCACGCCCCGCTGGGTCAAGGTGTTCGGCTGGGTGGGGGCGCTCGTGCTCCTGCTGGCGGTGGTGGCGCTGCTGTCCAGCGGGCAGCACGGTCCGGGCCGGCACTTCACGCCCAGCAGCACCTCCAGCGCCCCATGACCCTGACTGGGGGGGTTGCGCCGGTGGGCGCTGACCGTGCGTGTCGTCAGCTCGGTCGGCTGGCTCGGCGCGGTCGTGGCCTTTCTGGTGGTGGCCGCGACCAGCCTGACCAGCGCGGACGGCGGCCTCGTGCGCGCCGCGGTGATGCTGATGGCCGCGATCGGGCAGATGGCCATCGTGCCGCTGAGCCTCCTGGCCCTGGCGAGTGGGGTCCTGCAGGCCCTCGGCACCAGCTGGGGGCTGTTCGACCACTACTGGGTGGTGGTCAAGCTGATCATCACGGCGGTGTCGGTGCTGGTGCTTCTGAACTTCCAACCGGACATGAACGCCCTGGCGCACCTGGCCGCGGGGTGGCCCACCCCAACGCCGGAGCAACTTGCCCAGCTGCGCAGTCCCGCCCCGGCGCTGCATGCCAGCGTGGCGCTGGCGCTGCTGGTGGTCACGACGGCGCTGTCGGTCATGAAACCCGCGGGCATGACGCCTTACGGTCAGCGCCGCCAACGGCAGGCCGCCCGCCAGCCTTAACACAACGGCAACACACGGCCCGTACCCTGGCCCGGTGATCCTCACCCGCATGGCCCTGCTTGGGACGCTGCTGACGTCCGCCGCTGCCGCCGCTCCGTACGCGCAGCAGACCAGCTTCGGTTCGCCGGTCCCGGTCCTCCGTTCGGCGCAGGCGCAGACGGCCGTGCCATTCAGCTGGGCGCCCCTGCCGGACGTGAGCGGGGACCGTCTGAACGGTCCGGTCGTGACCGTGGCGCCCTTCAATGAACTGATTCCCAGCTGGAACGTCACGGGTCCCGCGGCGAGTGCGGTGCGGATGGAGGTGCGGGTGCGCCGGCCGGACGGCCGCTGGACGCCATACTTCACGTTCGGCACGTGGCGCGCGGTGGGCGCCCGGTCAAGCGCGCCGGTGACGCGCTCGGCGGACGGTACCGTTCAGACCGACACCCTGACCCTGCCGTTTCGCAGTGAGGCGTTCCAGTACCGGGTGACGCTGGGCGCCGGACTCCGGGTGGAGCTGCTGTCGTTCAACACGAGTGACGCGGCCCTGCGGCTGCGGGATCAGGGGAAAGTGGGTCAGCCGTCGGCGTGGAATCAGGTGGTGCAGGTGCCGGGCCTCTCGCAGATGATCTACGCGGGTGGGGGGCCCATCTGGTGCAGTCCGACCAGCGTGAGTATGCTCCTGGCCTTCTGGCAGCGGCCCGTGCGGGTCCCGGACGCCGCGCAGGCCACGTACGATCAGGCGTACGACGGCTTCGGCAACTGGCCGTTCAATACGGCGTTCGCGGGCACGCAGGGCCTGCAGGCATTCGTGACCCGGATGGGCAGCCTCCGGGACGCGGAAGCGTACCTGCAGCGGGGCGTACCGCTGGCGGTGAGTGTGCGCTTCAAGGCGGGTGAACTGCCGGGCGCGCCCCTGACCTCATCAACCGGGCACCTGCTGGTCCTGGTCGGCTTTGACGCGCAGGGGAACCCGGTGGTGAATGACCCGGCCGCACCCAGCGACGCGGTCGTGCGCCGCACGTACCCGCGCGCGGCGTTCGAGCGGCTGTGGCTGAACCACGCGGGCGGCATGGCGTACGTCATGGCGCCCCGGTCGTGAGCGCGCCGCGCGCCGGGGCGTCCCGGCCGGCCCGCGCGCGGCGGTGGGGGGCGGCGCTCACGGCTGCGGTGGGTGCGGGCCTGCTGCTGTTCGCCGCGCTGGGGCGGGGCGCGCCCCGCGCGACGGACGCTGTGCTCAGCGGCGATTACCACGCGCTGCGGGCCCTGGGGGGCGGCACCCTGCTGTACGGGCAGCACGCGGGCGTGGCGCGCAGCGTGGACGGCGGCCGCACCTGGAGCGCCCCGGACGGCGCCGGGGACGCCATGGCCCTCGCGGTCCTGCCCGGGCGCGCCGTGATCCTGGCGGGTCACGACGTCCTCAAGGTCAGCCGGGATGGGGGCGTCACGTGGCACGACCAGGGCTTCGGGAACCTGCCCAGCACAGACCTGCACGGGTTCGCGGTGCGCCCGGACCGTCCAGACACGTGGTACGCGAACGTGGCTGGGCGCGGCCTGTACCGCACGGCGGACGGCGTGACGTGGCGGGCCGTGTCGCCCGGCACGCGGGACGCCATGGCGGTCGCGGCCGCGCCCGGGGGGCGGTTGTACGCGCTGAGCATGAGTCAGGGCCTCGTGACGTCCCCGACCGGCGTGGACTGGCAGCGGGTGGCGCGCGCGCCGCAGGCCGTGTCGGTCGACGTGGTTCTGGCAACTTAACCTGAGTGACGCCGGAGTAGCGCAGCAGGTGGCTTGATTCTCAAGCCAC
>NZ_BMQN01000024.1 GCF_014648135.1 Deinococcus sedimenti
ACACACGCGAACCACCGTTCCCGCCACCCTCAGACGAAGCCATCAATCCGCAGCTCTTCTCCGCTTGCGAGAGGCGATGCAGCAGGTGGCTTGAGAATCAAGCCACCTGCTGCGCTACTCCGGCGTCACTCAGGTTAAGTTGCCAGAACCGGGCCAGCACAGCGAGCAGCAGCGCCACCCCCACCCAGAGAAACCCCTTCACCCAGCGGGGCATGCCGGCCGGGGCGGGTGAGGTTTGGGCCGCGTCGGCGGCGGTGTGGTCCGTCTCTCTCTTGTTCGTCAACGTCGATCCCCCTAACCCTACGCCGGGCATGTTCAGCTTCTGTAAAGGCCGCGCCCGTCCCGCCGCTTTACACGAGCTTTACAGGCCGCCCGTACCGTGGGCGGACGTCAACACGTCTGCCCCCTGCTGCCTGGAGGTTCCCATGCTTCACGTCCGATCTGCCCTGCTGCTGGCCCTGCTCAGCCCGCTGACTGCCGCCCAGACCACCGATCACCCCTTGTCCATTGAGCGCATGCGCGCCCGCACCTACCCCGGCAGTGCCCTGACCACCCGGCAGACCCTAAGCCCCGGCGCGAACTACACCCGGCGCGTCGTGTCCTACCAGTCCGACGGCCTGCGCATCAACGCCCTGCTCACGGTGCCCAACGGCACGCCCCCCAAAGGCGGCTGGCCGGCCATCGTGTTCAACCACGGCTACATTCCGCCAAACGAGTACCGCACGACCGAACGGTACGTCGCGTACGTGGACGCTTTCGCGCGCGCCGGTTTCGTGGTGCTCAAACCCGACTACCGGGGCCATGGGAGTTCCCAGGGCCAGCCGGCCGGCACCTCGTACTGGTCCCCCGAGTACACCACTGACGTCCTGAACGCCGCGTCCTCCCTCAAGACCCTCCCAGGCGTGAACAAGGCCCGCCTGGGCATGTGGGGCCACTCCATGGGCGGCCACATCACCCTGCGCGCCATGGTGGTGAGTCCTGACATTAAAGCCGGCGTCGTCTGGGCGGGCGTGGTGGGCCCGTACGATCTGCTGTTCAAGGCGCTGCTCCAATGGGGCCGCGGCGACCCTAACGATCCACGTGCCCGACTGCTCGCCACCCTGGGGCGCCCCGAGCGCAACCCGGCCGCCTACCGGGCCATCTCCCCGAACGCCTACCTGGCCGACCTCCGGGGCCGGCCCCTCCAGCTGCACCACGCGACCGGAGACACACACGTGCCCTACAGTCTGTCGCAGTCACTCGCGAGCAGCCTGAAGGCCGCCGGGCAACCCGTGACCTTCTACACGTACGCAGGCGACAACCACGACCTCAGCCGCAACCTGAAAGCGGCGCTGGACCGGTCCATCGCCTTTTTCAAGACGCACCTGTGATTCCCTGTGAGGCACCCATGACCCTGACGCCCCTGCACCGCGCCCTTCTGCTGAGCGCCGCCCTGCTCACCAGCGTGGCGGGCGCGTACACCGTGAAACCCGGCGACACCCTCTTCAGCCTCGCGCGCGCCTCTGGCACGACGGTCGCGGACCTCATGCGCCTCAACGACTTGAGCAGCACCACCCTGGAGGTCGGGCAAACCCTGCGCCTTCCGGGTGAAGCCGCGCCGTCCGCGTCGCCGGCGCCTGCCTCGCCCTTGCCTCTGCCCCCTGCACCGGCCCTGCCGGGGGTGAACGTCACCGCGCCGACCAGCCTGCGTATGGGCGACGCGTTCGCGCTGCGCCTCACGGGTCCGCGCGCGGCAGAGGCCCGCGTCCACTTCCCCAGTGAAGTGGGCGAGGATGTGCGCCTGCCCGCCGAGCGCCTCACGCCGGTCCCTGCAGGCAACGGCACGTTCATCGTGCTGGGCCGGGTGCTGCTGGGCAAAGCCACGCCGCTGATCTACGAGATCGAGCTGGATGGGCAGGTGCTGCGCCGCAGCCTCCCCGTGGCGGGTCTGCCCCAGCCGGTCCAGCGCCTGAACCTCCCGCCCAGTATCAGCGGCAAACTGCAGGACCCGGCGCGCGCTGCGGAGGACGCCGCGGTGGAGCGCGCGTACGCCCTGCGAACCCCGCCCGTCTGGACGAAGCCCTTCCAGGACGCCGTCCAGGTCCGCGCGCAGAGCAGCGCGTTCGGGCAGCCGCGCACCTACGTGGCGGGCGGTCCCGTGCAGTACCACTACGGCACGGATTACCGCGCCCCCGCGGGCACTGCGGTCCGCGCCGTCAATGACGGCACGGTGGTCATGGCCGGGATGTATCCCGTGCGCGGCGGCCTGGTCATCCTGGACCACGGCGCCGGCGTGACCAGTCTGTACTTTCACCAGCGCCGGGTGACGGTGAAGGTGGGGCAGAAGGTCAGCCGCGGCGACAAGATCGGCGAGGTGGGGAGCACTGGGCTGAGCACCGGCCCGCACCTGCACCTGGAACTTCGGGTGCGCGGTGAGGGCACCGACCCGGCCGGGTGGATGAACCGTCTCTGGCCGAAATAAGGGGGCGCCCGAAGGTCGGCCGGCAGGCGACCTGCCGTTTGCACCACTGCTCTGGGTCACCTCCTATGACCGCTCTGCCCGGCGGTCAAAGCCTCCTGGGCTTCTGCCAGGGGTGGCGTGAAGTCGGATACGCTGATGGCATGAGAAGGGCCAGGACCGTGTTCGGTGATGGGCGTCAACCATGAGTCGGGGCCGCAGCGCTCAGCGCGCGGCGGCTGAGGACGCGCCGGTGGCGCCCAAAGCCTCCCCCTGGAACCTCGGCAATATTCTTGGGTTACTTGCCCTGCTGGCCACCATTGCCTTTGGCATCATCCCGCTGATTGTTTCATCAGCCCAGCAACGGTTGCGGCTGGACGCCACCATTCAATCTGCGGCGCAGATCGTGGGTTCCACACTGCCTTCACAGGTCCGCGTGACCGTCGGTGGCAAGGAAGCGAGAAACGTCTACGCGACGGTGCTCAAGGTGGCCAACTCGGGCGCGCGGCCCATCACGCCTGACCTCTTTGCACCGGGCACGGTTCTCCGCTTACGCCTGGGCGACCAGTGTGAAGTGGTGGAGCAGCGCGTCGTTGGCGCACGTCCTCAGGATGTTCGCGAGCGGGCGCGGGTCACCGTGATTCCAGGCGGCGTGGCCCTCGCACCCTTGTTGCTGAATCCTGATGATACAGTGCTCATTCAAGTCCTCACGTCAAATTGCCGCCCTCAGCTTGTGCCTTCGGCGTCCATTGCCGGCATCACGCAGGTCAGCATGAGGGACGCGGCGAAAATCAAGGCCGAGTGGGCATACCGGTGGCTCATCGTGTTTGCCATCGTCATGGGCGGTATTTTCAGCCTCTTGAACATCTACGAAGCCCAGATCAAGAAAATGTCTCGTTGGCAACGGCAATTGATTGTGTTTGGCCTCCTCACTTTAATGATATCTGCCTTATTCTTTTTAATGAATATGATGCTTTCTTCCGCGTTTCAATCGTTTTCTCCAACGTATCAATGAGTAACATGTTCAACCCGTTCAGCAGGCTCCAAATCGAGTCTTCACTTCACACAAAGGGCGAGATGGCTGTCTCCCTGATTTCACTGGTGAACGGCAGATCGGTGGCGTGGCGCCAGACGTTCCGGGTGCATGCCCGAACCGGTGGAGCGGTGCACCGCTGCCCCCATGACAGGGACACCAGTGCAGGAACCCAGCATGCATCCGGCTGTTCCCCTCGCACAGGCATCAACTCAGCAGCGCTTGCAGTTTGGGCCGCTGCTGGTCGAAGGTGCCGTAGAAGAACTGTTCACCAACAACCGTGATGGGCGCGACCCGGACGCCGTACCGAGCTTTTGCCTCTTCAGCGACGGCCGGGTTCGTCAGGTCGCGTTCTTCAAACGCGACGCCGTGCCGGTCAAACCAGCGCCGCAGCGCGTGGCAGTCGGGGCAGGTGGGTGTGGCATACAGGATGACGTGCGGCATAGGCAGCCTCGCGGGAACACCGGGACGAACCCATGGGCTCGTCCCGGAGCGGGAGGGCGGAGGTGGTCAGCGGCCGTGAACAGGCAACGACGGGAAAAGGGCAAGCGGACCGCCGCGTTCCGGATGTGATCTGGGTCCGTCAGCGGCGGCTGGCCAACGGCGCGTTATTCACCCTGGCAACCTGACAGGGGGTTTGCCGTCACTCAGATGTACTTGAGCACGTCCATGAGCTCGTCCACCATGTCCTGGGCGTCGCCCCGGGTGGCGGCGGTCGCCACGTGCGCTTCGAGGTGCCCGCGCAGGACCACGCTGGCCGCGCCGTCGAGCGCGCCCTGCACGGCCTTGATCTGCCGCAGCACGTCCACGCAGTAGACATCGGGATCCTCCAGGGAGCGGCGGATGCTTTCCAGGTGACCGCGGGCGATGGCGAGACGACGCGCGGCGCGCTGGCGACTGTCTTCGGGCATGCAGAGGTGCTGGCTCGTGTGACAGGCCTCCCCCTCAGGGGGATGGGGGGCAGGCGGCCTGGCGGTCGTCGCCCTGGGCATTACTGAGGGGAAACGGCCGCGCCGTACCCTTCGTCCTGCACGGCGGTGATCAGGTGCTGCGCGTCGGCGCTGCCCTGCACAACGGCCTTGCCGGTCTTGAGGTCCACCTGGGCGTCCGTGACGCCGGGCACGCTTTTCAGGGCGCTGGCGACGCCGCTCTGGCAGTGGCCGCAGGTCATGCCGGTGATGGTCAATTCAATCTGGTTCATGGTCTTCCTCCTGGCATCAAGCTATACCCTCCCCCCTGGGGTGTCAAGAGGACTGAAGAAGGGAGAGCCGAAAACACAGGCTTTTCCTGGCGGCATCTTGCATTCCCCCTCCCCCAGGGTCTATGCTGCCCTCATAAGGAACCCCCCTGGGGGGGATTGGAGGAATCCATGACACACACCATCGAGCTCGGCATTCAAGGCATGACCTGCGCCAGTTGCGTGGGCCGCGTCGAACGCGGCCTGAAGAAGGTGGACGGCGTCCAAGACGCCACCGTGAACCTCGCCACTGAGCGCGCCACCGTGACCTACGACCCCGCCCTGACCGGCCCGGACGTCCTGCTGGCCAAGATCAAGGACGTTGGCTACGAGCCCCTCGTCAGCACCGCTGAACTCGGGATTCAGGGCATGACCTGCGCGAGCTGCGTCGGCCGGGTCGAGCGCGCCCTGAAGAAGGTGGACGGTGTTCTGAGCGCCAGCGTGAACCTCGCCACCGAACGCGCCAGCGTGACCTACCTCCCGGCCAGCGTCAGCCCCGGTCAGCTCAAGGCCGCCATCCGCGAAGCGGGCTATGAGGTCCTTGAAGCGCAAGCTGGTCTGAGCCGTGAAGATCAGGAACGCGAAGCGCGCGCCCAGGAAGTCGACCACCTGCGCCGCCAGGTGCTGTTCAGCACGGTCTTCGCGCTCCCCCTGCTGCTGATTGCCATGGTGCCCATGGTCATCCCGGCGGTGAACGACTGGCTGATGGCCACCTTCGGGCACGGCGTCATGGGCACCCTCAACTGGATCATGCTCGCCCTCGCCCTGCCCATCCAGTTCGGTCCCGGACGGCGCTTCTACCGGCTGGGCTGGAAGAGCCTGAAAAACAAATCCCCTGACATGAACGCCTTGGTGATGATCGGCACCACCGCCGCGTTCGTGTACTCGCTGGTGGCCACGGTGGCCCCCGGCATCTTCCCGGACGGCACCGCGCACGTGTACTACGAAGCCTCGGGGGTCGTGATCACCCTGATCCTGCTCGGTAAGTTCTTCGAAGCCGTCGCCAAGGGCCGCTCGAGTGAAGCCATGAAGAAACTGCTGAGCCTGCAGGCCAAAACCGCCCGCGTCGTGCGGGGCGGTCAGGAACTTGAGGTGTCCACGGACGAGGTGCTGGTCGGTGACCTGATCTCGGTTCGCCCGGGCGAGAAGATCCCGGTCGATGGGGAAGTCGTCAGCGGCAACTCCTTTGTCGATGAATCCATGATCACCGGTGAACCGGTGCCAGTCAGCAAGCAGACCGGCGCCCCCGTTGTGGGCGGCACCATCAACCAGAACGGCGCCCTGAGCTTCCGCGCCACGAAAATTGGCGCCGACACCGCCCTGGCCCAGATCATCAAGTTGGTGGAAACCGCGCAGGGCAGCAAACCCCCCATCCAGGGCCTTGCGGATAGGGTCGTCGCCGTCTTCGTGCCGGTCGTGCTGGGCATCGCAGCCCTGACCTTCCTCCTGTGGCTGATCTTCGGTGGGCAGACGGCCCTCTCCTTCGCCCTGATCACCACGGTTGCAGTCCTGATCATCGCCTGCCCCTGCGCCATGGGCCTGGCCACACCGACCAGCATCATGGTCGGCACCGGCAAAGCCGCTGAACTGGGCGTCCTCTTTAAAGGCGGCGGCGCCCTGGAAGGGCTGCAGGACGTGCAGGTCGTCGCGGTGGACAAGACCGGCACGCTGACCAAAGGCAAGCCTGAACTGACCGACCTGGTGACAACAGACGCCTTTACCCGCAACGACGTCCTGCGCCTGGTCGCCGCAGCGGAAGAGCAGAGTGAACACCCCATTGCCCGCGCCATCGTGGACGCCGCGAAAACAGAAGGCGTTGCTCTGGTGCAGCCCGAGCACTTCGAAGCGGTGCCTGGATTCGGCCTGGAAGCGCGGGTGGATGGCCACCTGGTGCAAGTGGGCGCCGACCGGTACATGACCCGCCTGGGCCTCGACACGGCCGTCTTCACGGCGCAGGCCGAACGGCTGGGCGATGAAGGCAAGAGCCCGCTGTTCGCGGCGATTGACGGTCAGCTCGCGGCCGTGATCGCGGTGGCCGATCCCATCAAGGATGGGAGTCTGGAGGCGGTGCGCGCCCTGCACGCCCAGGGCCTGAAGGTCGCCATGATCACTGGGGACAACACCCGCACCGCGCATGCGATTGCCCGGCAGCTGGGCATCGATGAAGTCCTGGCCGAAGTGCTGCCCAGCGGCAAGAGTGAGGCGGTGAAGGCCCTGCAGGCTGGGGGCCAGAAGGTCGCCTTCGTCGGAGACGGCATCAATGACGCGCCGGCACTCGCCCAGGCAGACGTGGGCCTGGCCATCGGCACGGGCACGGACGTGGCGGTGGAAACCGCCGACGTGATCCTCATGAGCGGCGACCTGCGCGGCGTGCCGAACGCCTTCGCCCTGAGCCGCGCCACGCTGCGCAACATCAAGCTCAACCTCTTCTGGGCCTTCGCCTACAACATCATCCTGATTCCGGTCGCGGCTGGCGTGCTGTACCCCGCCTTTGGCCTCCTGCTCAGTCCGGTCCTGGCGGCTGCCGCGATGGGCTTTTCCAGCGTGTTCGTGCTGACCAACGCCCTGCGCCTGCGCGGCTTCCGCCCACCCGTGAACCCCGACCCCGCCCCGGTTCGTGCCGGGACGGTGAGGGCCGCGTCCGCCTGAACGGAGGTGACGTGCCATGGCGAAACTGAAGGTCGCGGCCCTGATGCAGCATTTGCGGCGGCATGCCAAGCACGCCCAGTGCCGGCGCAGCTTCCTGGAGCGGGCCCAGATGCGCGCCGCGGTGGACGCCGAGCAGGGCCTGACGTTTCTGGGGGTCGGCAGTTCCTGCGGGAAACCCGCGTTCGCCCTGCCGTACCCGCTGACCTGGACCGAAGCAGCGCTGGACCGACTCGAGCACCTGGCCGAGCAGCACTTCTGTTACGTCGAGTATGGCCAGCTCGCGCACCTCAAACGGCGGGTGGACGACCGCGAACTGCTCGCCGTGCAGGACTGGACGCCGTTCGGGGTGGTGTACGTGCGGGCGGAGTACCCCCTCGCGGACACGTTGCTGCGCGACCTGACCGTTACCCTTCAGCCGGAGGACGCTCCGGAGAGCACCGCGCCGTGACGCCACACCGCCCGACCCTTGCCCTCCCCCTTCTTCCCTGGAGATTCGTATGCCCAAATTGACGGTTGGCCCCTGGATTGCTGCTCAGAAACTCCCCAGCCGGGACGTGGCCCGTGACCGCTTCGCCTTCCTGGACCGCACCCGCCTGCGGGACGAGACCCCCACCGTGGCTGGCCTGCCGCTGGTTGGCATGGGCGGCTCATGCGGCAAGCCCTGCTTCGCCCTGCCGTTCGTGTTGACCTGGACGGACGAGAACACCCGCGCGTTAGAAGAAGTCGGACGCACGTACGGCTGTTACGTCGAGTACGGCCTGTACCCGCACCTGAAGCTGCGCGAGAATGATCAGGAGGTGGCGGCCGTGCAGGACTGGACCACGTTTGGCATGGTGTACCTGCGCCCGGGGTACGAGAAGGCCGAGGAACTGCTGACGGATCTTGTGCGCGCCCTGAGCCCCGCGTAAGCGAGGGGCCGGACGCCGACAGCACACCGTGTGCTGTCGGCGTCTGTTTATGGGACCGCACCCCGGGAGGGCCAGAAATTCCGCGCCGCGTTGTGGGACGACACGTCCCGCCGAGGCTGATTCGCCATAAACCATCTCTGGAACAGTAAAACGCCTGTCTTTGGTGTTTTTGCCACCGTACGCCCCGGAGTTGAACCCAATCGAGCTGGTGTGGGCGTATGTGAAGCGGAATGTGCTGGGCAACTGCTGTGCCCGCTCGGTCTCCTTCCTGAAGGCGAAGCTCGTGACAGCCTGGCAGCGGATCCGGTACATTCAACGCCCTCGTCACCTGACGGATGCCAATGTCCAGCGGGAGCAATAAATTACCGCGAATAGGGGTTGACAAGGGCGGCTAGAAAGGCGCTAGGGAGAGGGCTCATGAGCCCTCTCGATCTCACTTTCCTCCCGCTTTCAGCCGCAGTAACGCGCCTCACCCAATGGATCGCTCCGCACATCCCAGCGAAATTGCTGCACCCACACGAGAAAATGTCCGACGCTGACAATGAGCGGGCGAGCTAGGCCGAGCCCAGCACCGTCAGAATCAGCAGGACTGTCCCCAGCCAAGGACCCGCCCGTCTGCGGCGGGGACGTGGCGAGGTTACGTGGACCCCAGCTGGGTGGACGGCAGGGAAGCGGGCGGGCAAGGGCGGGTGGACATGTCAGGTTCCTCCACCGCGAGCTTAGGTGGGACGTGTTGGCGTCGTGTAAAGCTTTACCGCATCTGAACACGACTCCCGTAGGGTGCGGCGCGTGAACGACCGTGTTGCCTTGTGGAGTTCCCGACTCAACCCTCCCCCTTGGCTGGGGGACGCCTTGGGCGGCGTGATGCTGGGCCTGATGTTCCTGCCGTCACCGTTGGCCGTGCTCGCTCCACTCCCGCTGGCGATGCTGCACCACCGTCTGGCCCACAGCACGGCCGGGTGGGGCGCTTTCCGGCATGCGTTCGCGTTCGCCTTGGCCTTTTTCGGTGTGCACCTCGCCTGGCTGCCCATCAGCATGGCGGCCGTGCTGGGGCCCCTGGGTGGGCTCCTCACCGTGCTCGTCCTGCCCGCTGCGGCGCTGACTTGGGCAGTGCCCCTGACCCTTACCCGGGTGGCCTTCGGCCCCCGCACCCTGCTCGCTCTGCCCCTTGCCTGGGTCCTGCTCGAGGCGCTGCGCACCCAAGGTCCCCTGGCCTTCCCGTGGGGCGCGCCCGGGTACGCCCTGATCCAGACCCCACTGGCCCAGCTCGCCAGCATCGGTGGGGCCGCGCTTCTCACGCTGCTGGTGACCGGAACCGCCAGCGTCCTGGCCGGTCTGGGGGGCAGCCGTCCTCCTGTTCTCCTGATGGGGCTGGCGGTCTGGGGCGCTGGCCTCGTGTGGGGCCGGGAAGTCACGCCCCCCATCACGCCCGCTCCCCGGACCGCTGTGCTCGTGCAGGGGGCGATCGATCCGCGCCTCAAGGCCCAGGGGCGCACCCTCAATGAGTTCCAGATTTACCTTGATCTGACGCGGCGCGCTCTGCGTTCAGGGGAAGCGGACCTGGCCGTGTGGCCGGAGACGGCGAGTCCGCTGCCCGCCTCCGATCCGGGGGTGCTGCCCGCCCTCCGGGGCCTGGGCGTTCCCCTGCTGCTCGGTGCCCCGGGCGATGTGCCCGGCCAGGCGCGCAACAGCGCCTACGGTGTGGACGGCGAGGTCACGGGGCGGCAGGACAAACGCGTCCTGGTGCCATTCGGGGAGCGTTTGCCTTTCTCAGGTGTGCTGGGGGGGCTCTATACCCCTGTCTTGAGGAGCCTGGGGATGGCCGGGTACACCAGCCTGACCCCTGGAAGGCTGCTGAACGTGCTGCCCGTGCGGGACCTGCGCGCGGGGGTGAGCATTTGCTACGAGTCCGTGTTTGGGCAGCTCAGTCGGCAGGCCGTGCGGGCCGGAGCCAACCTGCTCGTTGTGCTCTCCAACGACGCGTGGTTTGGGCAGGGGGCAGGGGCCGAACAGCATTTTCAGATGGGCCGCCTGCGCGCCATCGAAACCCGGCGGTTTCTGCTGCGCGCCGGGAACGACGGGGTCAGCGCAGTCATTGACCCCTGGGGCCAGGTCCGGTTTCGCGCGCCCCGGGGCGCGCGGGGCGCCTACCGGGTCACCTTTGATCTCTCGACAATTCGCACGCCCTTCGTGCTGTACGGCAACTGGGTCGTATGGGCAAGCGCACTGGCACTGCTGATGGCCGGTGCCAGGCTGATCCGCAATCCGGGGATTTCGCTCCGCCCGATCTCCAGTCAAGCCCTCGATACGAGAGCTGACCACGGGGAGCGTTGTCAGTCCACGGGTCCGCTGTATGGCCGATGAACCGGGTTGTCCATGATCAGCAGCCGGCGGCGGAAGCGGCGCGTCCAGGACGTCTTCAAAGTGCGCTTTCATCCTGTGGCCACCGCCTGAGGAATGCTTGATCAGCACAGGTGACCGGTGCACCACCGCCATCTTCGTCGGGTTTCCGGATCATGTGGCAGTCTGGGTTCCCCTAGAGATTCAAAGGATGGTGTCGAGCTGGACACCTTGCCCAGCCATGTAGCGGGTGACGCCCTCTTGGTCAATCTCGCGGAAAATTTGTGTGTCGGCCGAAGCGCACTGTACAGCTCAGTTTGACCTGGTCGTGGTGGAAAACGTTGAAATCCTGGGCCCTGAAGGGGTGCCGGGTGGAGCTCTGATTCGAGATGGTGGGGCGCGCCTTCCGGAACCGGATGACCGCTTCCTGTGGCTTTGGGGTGTCGGAAACGTCATCGCCTGGTGAAAGACCCTGCCATCCGTCATGAACGGATGAACGCTTGGTGGGAGCGCCTGCGCCCAGGTCATCCCTTCGAGCATGAATGCTCACCCAACACGTCAAGCCATGAGTCGAATGCATCCTTCAGGCGCCCAGGCCACACTGCAGCATGACGCGTCGCTGGTGGCTGATCCTGGGGGCGGGGTGGAGCTGGGGCGTGGCCAGCGCCCAGCCCGCGAGCGTGACCTTGAAGAACATCCGGCATGACTTTCAGGCGTTGAACAACTGCGCGCCGGTCACGGCCATGACCCTGCTGGGGTATTACGGCGCCTCGGTGACCCAGGCGCAGGCGGCCGCCGTGATGAAGGATTACCCGGGTGATCCGCAGGTTACGAGTCTTGAGCTGGCCAGCTATCTGGGCCGCGCGGGGCTGCAGAGCGTCATCCGCTACGCCGGGGACGCCGAACTGCTGCGGTCACTGGTGGCGGCGGGGTTTCCGGTGGTGCTCCAGCAGCGGCTGCAGCGGGGCAGCAACGTGGCGCATTTCCGCACGGTGTACGGGTACAGCGCGGGCCAGTTTCTGATCAGTGATCCGCTGCTCGGGCCGTCTCTGCGGCTCAGTGCCCAGCGGCTCGCCGAGCTCTGGGCGTACTACAACGGGGAGTACCTGGTGGCGTTTCCCCCCGCCAGGGCTGGGGAGGTGCAGCGCCTTCTGGGCAGCGATTACAGCGCCGCCGCGAACTGGCAGCACCTCCGGGCACATGGGGAGCAGGATATCAAAGCGCGCCCGCGTGATCCCTACGCCTGGTGGGGGCTGGCCAAGGCCACCCTGCGCCTGGGCAACGCCGCGCTGGCATCGGACTACTTCGAGCGGGCCGTGAACCTGGGGGTGCCCACCATGTACTACCTGTACCGCCAGGAAGCGTTCGAGGCCTGGACGCAGGCGGGACGGCACAGCCGGACCCTGAGCGTCACGCAGCGGGCCCTGCAGGCGTTTCCGCGCAGCAAGGAACTGCAGTATTTCCGCACCCTGGCCGGCAGAGCGGTGGGCCAGTCGGGCGGCTGAGGACCGCAGCAAGGGGCTTGGCCGCCTGTGTCCGCCCGGGCCTTAATGGTCCGCGCGGTCATCAAATCTTTACAGAAACTTTATAAACCGCCGGTACGGTGGCCCGGATGTGGCGTTCTTTGCTCCTCACCCTGGGCCTCGCCGCCCTGAGTCTCTCCACCGCTGCGACCGTGACGGTCAAGCCCGACGACACGCTGTACGGCATTGCCCGGCGGCAGGGGGTGAGTCTGGAGGCGCTGCTGGCGAAGAATAAGGGCCTGAATCCGCAACTGGCCCTGAAGGTGGGGCAGGTGCTGCAGCTGCCAGATCGGCCCTCGGCCACCCGCGCGGCGACCGTGACCGCCACAGGTGGGGCCACCGTGCGGCCTGCGGGCATCCGCGTGACCGCGGTGCTGCCCGTGCAGGGCCGGCTGACCAGCCCGTATTCGCCCGCGCACCTGGGCCTGGACCTGGCGGCGCCCACAGGGACTCCATTCGTGGCGGCCCGTGGAGGGCGCGTGACCGAGTCCCGGTTTGACGCGCGGACCGGCTGGGGCTGGACGATCGTGCTGGACCACGGGGACGGCATGACAACGCGCTACAGCCACAACAGCGCCAACCTCGCGCAGGTGGGTCAGACCGTGGAGACCGGGCAGGTGATCGGCCGGGTGGGCAGCACCGGCAACAGCACGGGGCCACACCTGGACTTCCGCGTGATGGTGAACGGCAAGGTCATCAACCCCATGGGCCTGTACTGAGCGGCGCCAGGGGAGAAGGTCATGCGCCTTTCCCCTTCAGGGTTTCTTAAGGCGCGCTCAGCTTTACAGAAACTGAACACGCGCGGTCCAGGGTGAACGTGTTCCCTCCCCCGGGAGGGCCGCGGGACCACCGTGGTCCCGCGTCATTTCACGCCCTGGAGGCCCCCGATGGACACCCTCACCCGCATGCTCAACACCCACCCCAAGGCCAGTTCCATGGACGCCGCCCTGCTCGCCACCTGCCTGCAAGCATGCCTGGAGTGCGAGGCGGTGTGCTCGCTGTGTGCCGACGCGTGCCTGAGTGAACACGAACACCTGCACCACCTCACGCACTGCATCGCGCTCAACACACAGTGCGCCGCTGTCTGTCAGGCCACCGCCAAAGTGCTCACTTCGCTGGGTCAGGGCGACGCACAGGTGTTGCAGGCGCAGCTGGAGGCCTGCCTGCGCGCGTGTCAGGCGTGCGCCGAGGAATGCGAGCGGCACGCGCAGGAGATGAACATGGCGCACTGCGCCGTGTGCGCTGAGAGCTGCCGCCGCTGTGAGCAGGCCTGTCAGGCGCTCCTGGGGAGCGTGAACGCATGAAGCGCATGCTGCTGACCGCTGCCCTGCTGACCTTGAGCTCCGTCCAGGCCGGTGGAATGGACATGGCCATGCCCGGCATGACCCACATGACGATGCCCATGACGCCGTCGGCGTCTGTGCCGGGGCTGTCCCAGATGGGGCTGCAGATGCAGCTGGACATGCGCATGATGATGATGCCGATGATCAGTGACCTCGCCCGGTTGAGTGGGCGGTCCTTCGAGCGGGCGTTCATGTCCATGATGATTCCGCACCACCAGAGCGCCATCGACAGCAGCCGCGCCGTTCTGGAGCGCGCCAAGGATGAACAGGTGCGCGCGTGGGCGACCCAGATCATTGCGGACCAGACGCGCGAGATTGCTGAGATGCAGGCCCAGCTGCGCGCGTACGGCGGGCCGAATCAGGCAGTGATGGCGCGCATGATGCAGATGAACCGCATGATGGACATGCCCGCCATGATCCGCGCGTCAAGCATGCCGGAACGTACGTTCCTGGAAGGCATGCTTCCGCACCACGCGGCCGCCAACGAGAAATCGAACCTGGCCCTGCAGCGGACGCAGGACCCCTTCGTGTTAGAGCTCGCGAAGAAGATCATCACCGCCCAGGCAGGCGAAATGCACGACTTCCAGGGGTGGCTCAGAGCGCATTGAGGCGCCACCAAAAGGTGACCGGCTGATCGTTCATGCTGGTCGCCTTGCGCATGTTTGTGTGGCGGAACGTGGCGTGTGAAGCCTTCGCTTCAGCGTGCAAAACACCCGACCAGGACGTGGCGAAGTCAAGCGCAGCAGGCGGTGGACCCCTCTCGGGTCTGGCGCCTGCTGCGCTTGATTTCAAAGTGGTGGAGCGGAGATTGGACGGTTACAGCCGGGGATCGAAGGTGAGGGGTACAGCGCCCAGGAGGCGCACCAAGGCGGCCGTCTGGGGGTGGCGGGTGTTGATCAGGTAATTGGCCTGGCCAGGCACGAAAACCGAGAGAGGCAGCACTGCGGACGGAATCCGCAGGACCGGTGAAGCCTGAAGGTCATACCACTCGTCCCCGATTACCTGCGTGGCCGGGGTTTCCGGTTGGGCATTCCAGGTGGCGGGTAGATCGCCGGGCGCGAGGTCCAGAATGCCGGCTGGGTCCACCTCCAGGGTGACGTGCCCGTGCGCCACGGTGTGCAGCACCTGGCTGTCCACGTGCACGATGACTTCCAGTGTGGCCTGGGCGAGGGTGTCACTGGTGTAGATGATGCGCCGGTCGTGCTGCAGCGCGGGGTCGGGGCTGTTCCAGCGGCCGCCGTATTGCGCGGCGCCCAGACCATGCGCGTCGAGGGTCGGGAGGGTGGCGTACTTGAGTTTGCTGATGCGGTGGAGGGTCAGGCTCACGTGTAGACTCCGTGCTCAAGTCTGCTCAGCACGGTCGTCACGTACTCGGCACCTCCAGGCAGGAGGGCGAACTGAAGGGGGGTCCGGTGGCCGAACGTGGGTCGGGCGGTCTGCAGCCAGGCGTGGGCCGCCGGCGCGTTCTCGAAGTACGCTTCGGCCGCTTCGGTCACGCGCGCCAGTTGGTACAGGTGCGTGCTCACGTCAGGGCTCAGCGCGCGTCCATTGCGGCGGTAGCTGTGGTACGTGCTGTCACTGAGCCCGATCAGGGCCAGTGTTTCACCGATGGACAGGCCGATGTGCTGCGCGAGGCGCTGCAGGGTGGTGGGCTTGAAGCCCGCGTGAACCGCGTCGCCCAGGTCGAGCAGGGTGGTCGCCTTCAGCCCGAGCAGCGACGTGCCGGGCAGGGCAGGAACGGTGCGGGTGGGGGAAAACGTCTGCGTCATGTCTCACAGCCTTCTGGGCGAGTCCGGCGGGCGCTCACCCCTGGTGTGCGCACCGGTCTGCTGGGTCACGTCCATCCCTGATGGGCCGTGACTTGCCGGAAAGCAGCCCACGCAGCGGTGCCCTGCACTGCTTCGTGGGGACCACGCCGCCTGGTCGGCGCGGTGGGCGGGCGATCTGCGCCCATGTCCCCTGGACATGAGCGCCTTGACCCCTGGTCAAGTGATCGGCGGCGCTGGCGGCTGGGTCCAGGGCCCAGGCCGGTAGGGAGGCACTCCCAACGGCTCTACTTTAGCAGTTTTAAACTCCAGAAATGAAGTGAAGCTCGCAGGTGACAGGACGAAGAGTCAGCACTCCAGCCCAGAAGCGTGGCCCAGGGAGGAACAGGGGTCAGTCTCTTTGCATAACGGGCGAGCAGGTAGCCTTAAGCCCGTCGTGAACCAGGAACTGGCGTGTTCCTGGCAGCAATGTTCAGGCACACCCTCTTCCTGTTTGCCCCACTCTTCAACGTCTTGGGAGACAGGCGAATCTGCTCCTGAGCACCCGTTCACGCAGCTGAGGACCGGGTCGGCGAACTTCATTAAACCTTTACAAGAGCTTTACATTCCGCCGCTAAGGTCCTTTTTTGTGAGCCTCCCCCAACCGACGTCCCGCAGTGAGACTCCCGTCCGCCGTCAGCTGCTGCTGCCGTTTTTTGCGTACTTCCTCCTGCTGGCCTCCACGAGTTTCATCGCCGGCGGCATCGTGCACCTCGGATTGGGGGAGAACACCGCGTACTACCTGGCGCTCGCGGTGCTGGGCGTCGTGTGTTTCACGGTGGGCAACTACCTGCAGGAGTTCGTCCTGCGCAAGAAGACCCGCCCCACCAACCTGGGGGCTTTCCTGCTCGTCTCGTTTGTTCTCTCCGTGGGCATGGGCATGATGACCGGCGGCGTGCAGCACTACCTGGATAACCCGGCTTATTCCTCCGTGCTGATTCCGGTGGGTCTGATCCTGGCGGTGCTGGCCTTCCTGAGCCGTGAAGGCGTGAAGCTTGGCCCCAAGCTGCCGGCCCTGATGGGCGGCACGGTGGCGGTCGCCGCCCTTCTGTTTGGCGGCCTGTCCACCATCGGCCGGGCCATCACCGTGCCCGGCACGGCTGGGCATGCCCACGGCTCCGCCACGTCTGAGCCCACGCCCGTGGCTGGGCACAGCGCGCCCGCTGAATCTGTCGTCTCTGCGGCCCAGGTCACGGAGACGGCTGTGCCTGCCGCCCAGACCCCCGAGGCGGCCCCCGCCCACGCCGAGCCTCACACGGACGCCCACCCGGAAGGCGGCGAGGACGGCCACGACGACCACTGAGGTCACCCAGAGGTGGCCTGCCCCAGTCGCCCCCGGTTAAGCAGGAGCGCGTTCCCCGTAACGATCAGGGTGCTGACGCTCATCAGCAGCGCCGCCCACTCCGGGCGCAGCAGCACCCCGTACGCCGGGTACAGCACGCCCGCCGCGAACGGAATGGCGAGCACGTTGTAGATCACGGCCCAGAACAGGTTCTGGCGGATCTTGCGCTGCACGCGCCGCGCCAGACGGAGGCTGGCCGCGACCGCTGCCGGGTCACTGTTCACCAGCACCACGTCCGCCGTCTCCACCGCCACGTCCGTGCCGGCCCCAATCGCGATGCCCACCTCGGCCTGCGCGAGGGCCGGCGCGTCATTCACCCCGTCCCCCACCATGGCCACCCGCTGCCCCTGGCCCTGCAGGGCCTGCACCTGCGTAGCCTTCTGCTCAGGCAGGACGTCCGCAATCACCGTGTCCAGGCCCAGCTGCCGCGCCACGGCCTGCGCGGTGCGCTCGGTGTCGCCGGTGAGCATGACGGTGCGCACACCGAGGGCCTGGAGTTCGGCCACCGCCGCGCGGGCCGATTCACGGACGCGGTCCGCCACCGCCACGAGTCCCAGGAACTGCCCATCTGCGGCCACGAACATGGCGGTTTTGCCGTCTGACGCCAGTTGCGCCGCCTGGTCTTCCGCGGCCGCGACACTCACCCCGGCCTGCGTCATCAGCGCCCGGTTGCCAATCCAAACCTGCCGCCCATCCACCGTCGCCTGCACCCCCCGCCCCGGCACGGCCTCGAAGGTCTCCGGTGCGGTCACCGTCAAGCCCCGGTCCCGGGCGCCGCGCACGATCGCGTCGGCCAGCGGATGCTGGGAGGGCTGATCGGCGGACGCGGCCAGGCGCAGCAGCTCATGCTCGGCGACCCCCGCTGCAGGCACCACATCCGTCAGGGCCGGCTTGCCTTCCGTCAAGGTGCCCGTCTTATCGAACACCACCGTGGTCACGCCCGCTGCCGCTTCCAGTGCTGAGGCGTTCTTGAACAGCACCCCCGCCTGTGCGCCCCGCCCCACCCCCACCGTGATGGCGGTCGGCGTGGCCAGCGCCAGGGCGTCCGGGCAGGCAATCACGATGGCGGACACGGCGGCTGTCAGGGCGAACACCAGGTTCTCCCCCAGCAGTGTCCACGCGAGGAAGGCCAGCAGGCCACTGCCCAGCGCCACGAACACCAGGTACTTCCCGGCCGTGTCCGCCAGACGCTGCGCGGGCGCTTTGCTCGCCTGCGCGTCCTGCACGAGCTGCACGATGCGCGCCAGGGCGGTGTCCACGCCCACGGCCGTGGCCCGGAACTGAAACGCCCCGTTCTGGTTCACGGTGCCCGCAGCGACCCTCGCCCCCGGCGTTTTCTCAACCGGCACCGGCTCCCCGGTCAGCATGCTCTCGTCCACGAAGGACGTGCCGCTCACCACCTCGCCGTCCACCGGCACGCGGTCGCCTGGGCGTATAGCCACGAGGTCACCCGTCACCACCTGTTCGACCGGCAGTTCGACCTCGGCGCCGTCCCGGATCACCCGGGCGGTCGCAGGTGCCAGGCGCAGCAGGGCCTCCACCGCCCGCCCCGTGGCGAATCGCGAGCGCATCTCCAGCCAGTGGCCCAGCAGGGAGAAGGTGGTCAGCATCGCGGCCGCCTCGAAAAACACCTCCTGCGAGCCCAGCGCCAGGGTGGCCCACACCGAGTACGCGTACGACACCAGGATGCCCAGCGCGATCAGGGTCATCATGTTCGCTTCGCCCCGCCGCAGGGCGCGCCAAGCGGCGGAGATGAAGGGCCACCCGCCCCACCACACGACGGGCGTGGTGAGCAGCAGCCCGAAGACATTCATGCCCAGGCCGAAAGGCGGCATGGCCGTAAAACCGATGGCTTCTCCGATCGGGGAGTACAGCACCGCTGGAATGGTGAGCAGCAGTGACACCGTGAAGCGTCGCAGCATGTCGGTGACCATCGCTTCCCCATGCCCGGCATGTGCGTCCCCGTGTCCGGCATGGTCCGCGTGCCCGCCCGGCGCTGGGGCAGGTCCGGCGTGTGAGGTCTGCGGGTGGTGTGCGTGCCCTGACGCGGCGGCCGACGCGCGTTCACAGGTGCAGAGGTACCCAGCGGCCTCCAGCTGGGTCCGGAGGCGCGTTTCATCCGTCACCGCCGGGTCAATCTGCACGTGTGCCACACTGCGGGTGCGGTCCAGGTGGACCTGCGTCACGCCTGGCCGCTGACGAATAAAGGTGTCTGCGCCTTGCAGGTCGGTGCCGCTGTGGCAGGTGCGCAGCGCCACCTCCAGCCTGGCCGCGTCGGATGAATGATGCGCGTGGGTCATGGTGGCCTCCTGAGGAATGGTCAGTGGGGAAAATTGACGTGCTCGGCACACCAGTGTCGGGAGTCAGCGCTCAGAAGCCCAGTGCTGTGTAACGCGGCCTGCCCTGTTGCTGGTTCCACGTCCTTGCCGCTCCACGGTTGTACTGTGAAACGCCCGTGTTAAGTTCGAGTAAAGCGCAGGGCGTGCGGCTGGGGCCCGAAGTCGCCCCTCAGCTTCAGGAGCGCTCAGCCCCCCTGTCGGTCCACCCTTCGTTTGACCTTCAGTCCCGACACTGTGAAAGGTTTGTCCAGGGCTGCATGTCATCAACGCCGTTGAACCTCTGACCTTTCCAGCTGGAATCACACCAGCGCACCAAGGGAAACACCCAGGAGAAACGAAGGCGGGTGGGACAGAGAGACGGTAGCCAGCTTTGAGGCATGGAAGGTGGCCTTGATGTAAACGCAGCGCCGCACTCATGCTGCCTGTCCCCCGAGTCCATAACGAGACTCAAACAAGAGGTCCAGAAATGCCCGGTGGACATGAAGGTTGGCCTGTGCCCGGAGGAGTTGGTGCCCTCTGGTGGCTCTGCCTGACGAAACCACCGTGGGTGGCCATAGTCTTGCGCGCCTATTCGGTGCGCAGTGTCTCTTCAGACCGCGCCTAACAGCGACGGCAGCGGCAGCACAGCAGCCACGCGGCAGTACACGGCGCAGAAGGTCAGCGTCCAGGACTAACCCAACAACAGCGAAGGACACGGGCTTGAACCTTGTGCCTGCACCGGCAGACACCTTGGCGGCAGGTGCTGCAGCCGCCTGGTACAGCAGGTCCAGGTTGGACGCCAGGCGCTGAACGCAAAAAGAGCGGCAGCTCGGCCTGACTGACTGCGGAACGGTCACGCCGGGATGGCCAGGAGAACGTGGTCAGGGTCGGGCCTAGGATGGCCAGCGCTGATCGGGGGCGCCCGCGCGGAAGACGGTGGGAGAGGTTCTGCGGTCCCGCTGGCACTCCGGCGGTGCACCTTTACAGAAACGCAATACGTGACCTCTAGACTGATCGGGTTCATGAGGTTTCCCCACTTGTTTCAAGGTTCACATCAAGCCCGGCAGCGCCGCCGGGTTCGCCTGATGTGGACGGCTGCCTTCCTTGCGTTCACGTCACTCCTCCCAGCATTCTTCAAACTGTCCTGGGCCGGGGAACCGCGCGTAAATGCGGTGACGCCCACCCGCGGCGCCATTCGCTTGATGGACGGCACCCTGGTGGCCGTCCACACCGCCCAGGGCCGGCAGTATCCCCTGGGCCCGATGGCGGCGAACGTGGTTGGGTTTCTGGGCGCAGATGGAGGTCTGGAAGGACTGGAGCGAACGCTGAATGCTGAGCTTGCGCAGGGCAAGTCCCAGACCCTGACGCTGAACGGCACCATCCAGGCGGCGGCCGAGCAGGTGTTGGAAGAGGCGGTCAAGCGGGTGGAAGCAGCGTCAGGGTCTGTGGTGGTAATGGACCGCCACACCGGGCACCTCCTGGCGGTTGCCAACTGGCCCACCTTTGATCCTGGTGCCTGGGCAGGAACCGTTCCAGCGCAGTGGCGCAACCGGGCATTTGTGGACGAGTACGAGCCGGGCAGTGTGATCAAGGCACTGACGGTGGCCGCGCTCCTGGAAGAGAACCTGACGTCACCGGCGCAGGTGTATGAGACGCCGATGCGCCGGCCGTACGCCGGCACGGTCATCAATGACCTGGTCCCGCACCCCTCGGTCCTGCGGACGTGGGAGATCCTGCGGTACTCCAGCAATGTTGGGATGACGCGCTTAATCGAAAACGTGCCGCCCATGACCCTTCACCGCGCGTTTCAGGCCTTCGGACTGGGCCTGGCAGTTGAGCTTCCCGGCCCCACTGCAAACGGGAGCCTCGCCGCTCCAGACAGATGGACGCCCTTGACGCAAGCCACCATGTCGTTCGGGCAGGGCCTGAGCGTGACCAACCTCCAGATGGCCGCTGCGTTCAATGTGATTGCGAATGATGGCGTGTATATCGCCCCCCGACTTTCTCCCGACCAACCGCGGCGCACGCGCCGCGTGCTGCGCCCAGATGTCGCCCGCACCATGCAGCGGCTCCTTCACGCGGTCATTGATGAAGGCATTCAAAGCCGCGCAGAATTGCCGGGGTATCATGTGGGCGGAAAAACTGGTACAGCGCAGGTCGCTATCGGCGGCCGGTACAGCAGCGAAGTGTTTACCAGTACGTTCGCTGGCTTCTTTCCAGCCGAACAGCCGCGTTATACCGTGACGGTGATGGTGCGCGGCGCAAAACGTGAATATCAGGGCTCGCAGCTGGCCGCCCCGATTTTCCGTGACATCACCGCCTACATCCTCTCCATGAATGGCGCGCTGCCTGCACTGATCCCGCCGCCCACCACCCACGAGGCGGATGAGGTCGGAGCCCAGTCGGACCGTGCTGCAGAGCGCTCCGCGAGGGCTTCCAGAGAGGCAGCCGGGCCGGAGGCAGGCCCCGTACATGGACCATGACACGTGCTGCAGCTACTCGTCAGCGACTTCTTTAAAGCGGTACCCGACGCCGCGAACGGTTTCGATAAAGCGCGGTGTGTCCATGGTATCCCCAAGTTTACGGCGCAAGGCCGTCATGTGGACATCCACGACACGTTCCGTGCCCGGAAAGTCCAGACCCCAGATGCGTTCCAGCAGCCGTGTCCGGGTCCAGGCAAGTCCAGCGTGCTGCGCCATGGTGGCAAGCAGTTCAAACTCCAGTTTGGTGAGGTCGAGCCGTTCGCCCGACAGTCGCGCTTCCCGGCCGCGAACATCTATCAGGAGCTCACCCGCGCTCAGGATGTTCTGGATGCCTGCGCGGCGGAGCAGCGCCCGGATACGGGCCGTCACTTCACGCGGACTGAAGGGCTTGACCACATAATCATCCATCCCACTGTCCAAACCGTGCAGTTTGTCAGCTTCTTCGCCGCGGCCGGTTAACATCAGGATCGGCAGGGTCAGCCCTGCGGCCCGGGCGGCGCGGGCCAGGTCCAAGCCCGAGCGGCCAGGCAACATCCAGTCCAGCACGGCCACGTCCACTTGTGTTAGCAGAGGCCACGCGCTCAACCCATCTTCCGCGTCCAGCACGGTATAACCCGCGGCGCCCAGATAGGCACGCAGCACCTCCAGGATGGCTGGGTCATCATCCACGATCAGCACCTGCGTCACGGCGAATGGCCCCGGTCAGCTGGGCACCGGCTGATGGGGGTTACCTTCCTGAGATGAGGCGTAGGTGCCCAGCGGCAGGACACATGACCGTGCGGCATACGCACCACTGTGCTGGGTTCCTGTTAAGTTCCTGTCAAGACGTGAGAGGACAAGCAGGGTCAGCAGGCCCACTGCCGCCGACTACTCCACGCACTGCAGAATTTGAGGCGAGCCTTGTCTGACCTTGCGCCTGAACACAGTGTGCTCCTGTTCAGCGACCGGGGCACGGGCGTGATCAAAGGGTGCGGCGCCGAAGCACGCTGGACCAGTCGCCGCCGGTCAGAAGACCCCGCGACAATTCGAAGTCCACACAGATGGGCCCAGGCGGACCGCACTGCCGCCGGCCGTCCCCTTGATGCCCGCCGCCACGACGTTCTGTCCACACCGCGCCTGGCGCCGTTGATGCCGCGTCGCCCAGGACAGCCTGTTGTGGTGTTCATGTGGTTCCGCCGGGCGCAATGTGGCGCGCGGTCTGGCCCTCCTACCCCTGAGCCCTGTGCGCACGGCGCTCTCACCCTCCCGACTTCGGGTTGCATCTGACCGTGGACCACGGCGGAGAAGAGAGGTTCAGTTGCCCGCTCAGACCGTATCGTCGGACGCGCCCGTGCAGGAAGCGCCAACCTCAGGGGCTTCACCGGCCTGCTCGTACTTCTGGATGAACTGCGCGATGCGTGCATCCCCGGCGTCCTGCACTTCAAGTTGTTTGTTCCAGGCTGTCACAATGATCGGCGCCGACTGAGACTCATGAGGAGAGAGGAGGGTGGAGGAACGCCCATCCACCAGCCCTTTGAGCTGCTGCACCTGACTGGCGCCCAAGTCCGGCTGATACGACACCCATACGGCGCCGTGCTCCAGGCTGTGGACGGCGTATTCATCGTAGATGGGTCGGTCGTACACCCCGCAATTCTGCCAGGTACTGTTGTGCGCCCCGCCCGCCGGTGAGCGCTGGGCATAGTCCAGTCGCCCAGCTTGGTGCAGCCCACCTTCATTCTTGAAGCTCTTCACGCCCTCAATTTCACCGCCGTTTTGGGCACAGGCAGCGAGCAGGACGGCGAGCGGCAGAAGACGTTTCATGGCACTCCTTTCACAGATTGACCTTGCGACGGTCGAATTGAGCGAACTGAGGTGGAGTCGGACACGAGCCTTTCCCTGAGGGCGTTCGATATCACAGCGTGGGCACCCCGATCTTTTGAAGGCCGATATTCAAGCGTTCCCGGCTCAGGCCGCCCCGGTCCACATGCTGAACCACGCCATCAGCGCTGATGAAGAAGGTCTCTGGTACGCCAGCCACCCCGTAGTTAATGCCCGTCCGCGTGCCAGGATCACGAAGGTTGGGGTAGGCCAAGCTGTACTCGCGGATAAAGTCGCGGGCGTTCTGCTCACTGGGCTCCAGATACAGCACGCCGAGGACCACAAGCCCCTCCTGACCCGTCTGACGCGTACTCAGTTCCCGGAAAAGGGGCGCTTCCTCACGGCAAGGCCCACACCAGGACGCCCAGAAATTGAGGATGACCGGCCGTCCCTGGAGTGAGACGAGGCTGATGGTAGAACCGTCGAGGGTCTGCAAGGTGAGCGGAGGCGCTGATTTCCCCACAAGAGGACCGCCATCAGTGGCGTTGCGCGCGGGACTCAGGAGGGTGGCCGCCAGAAGAGCAACCAGACCAGCAGCCAGGAGGGGGGGCAAGAGCTGGCGCCACAGGGGCGGACGTGGTGAAGCGGAGAAGAATGGTGTCATGTGTGGCTCCAGGACCACGACCATTTGGGCGTGGGCGTTTGATGCTCAGGGGGCCGGGAAAGTCCAGCAAGACAGTTGCGACGCATCTGCAGCCGGGGGTGAGGCCTTTCCGACGGTCAGACATGGCGAACACGGAGGGCCACGCCTCGATCTCTCCGCGCACGCGGTGACCTCAGCCGTCGTGCCCGACTGCTCCTTCAAGGGCGCGGCGCCATCACGTAGGCCATGCCGCCCGCATGGTTCAGCCACAGCCGTTCGAACACGGCCCGGGGGTACGTGCGTTTAACGGTCGCGTCGGACGGCGCGGCCGGGTCGTTCACGACCGGGTTCCCTCGGGCGTCAAAGCCAGCCAGGACCAGCAGATGCCCATTCGACCACGACAGGGGCGCGCCAGGGAGTTCGCCCGCTTGAAACCGAATGCTGACGGCCAACGGTATGCTGCGCTGCACGAACACCTCCGCGTCCCGCAAGCTTCCCAGGCGGGTGACATACGCCTGGAGGCCCTGTCCCCCGGCGTAAGCGGTATTAAACGACCAATTGCCATACCCGTCGTACGCCTGATCAAAGGTGGCTGCGGCGGCGACCGGCACCGGTACAGGCCGGTTCCAGAAGCCGAGCAGCATGCTGACGCTGGTGGGACTGCACCAGACCTCCCCACCACCCGGGTAGATCATCTGCGACCGGCGGGGAACGTCGAGCACGCGGTTCCAGGCATTGTGCTGGCCGGCTTTGCCCTGATCTCTCAGGCGCAGCGCGGTGTCAGACGTATTGACGGACAGCAGGTGAACTTGGAGACCCGCGCCCAGGGTCACGCGCGTCTGAAAGGCGGTGCTGCGGAAGCCCAGCGTCAGGGTGTCGGTGTTGACCGTGCCGTCAGCTGTGCGTGTGACGGGCGCGCTGCGCCGCGCGCCACTGGCCCGCCAGGTGCCGAATCCGAAGTACGGCGTCCAGCGGCCATCGGGCCTGCGCACCCGCACCTCGAGCTGCAGGGCGCTGCCCGCTGGGCCCGTCACGTTCCAGCTGGGAATCAGCTCATTGAATGGCGCGACTTCCATGACGGGGGTCTCCAGCCGGCCCCCTGCCGTGGCTGGCAGGACCTGCCAGGTGGACGGCACACTGGTCTCGGCCTGTGCCGCCTGAATCAGAGGGGAGGGAACGCCAAAACTGGTCTGCTGAGCGTAGGGTGCGGCGGCCCCCACAGACAACAGGCCTGTTCCGAACAAGGTCGTGCGTGCAAGCTTCACAGTCCTGACCTTAAGTGCGCCCTGTTTTGTTCGTGTTAAGGCGAACGTGGGGCCCGCACGCCGCCTGGGCCTCGCCAGCTTCACCCCATGTGGAAGGCACCCGCGCTGGGTGCCTTCGGCCGGTTCTTGTGGTGAGGTCTGGCCTGGACGCGGCGGATCTTATCCGCTGCTGGCCCCTCCGCCTGGGGCGCCGCGCCTTACAGGCCGCGCTTCTTGAGCCACGTGCGGTAGTCGAGCATTTCTTTCGCCTGCGCCGTGATGATGGTTTTGGCAAGGCTCAGCACACGGGCGTCCTGCCCCTGCTGCAAGGCGAGGTTGGCCATGTCGATGGCGGACGCATGGTGGGGCAGCATGCCCTGCACGAACGCCACATCCGGGGTCTTGGACTTCTTCACCATGTCGGCCATGCCGCTCATGCTGCTTTTCATCTGGTTGGCCATGGCGGTGTTCACACCGCCCATGCTTTTGAGGAGGGTGTTCATCTGGGTAATCTCGCGGGTCTGATCCTTGATCACGGCGTTCGCCCAGGCTTTCACGGTGGCGTCCTTGCTCACCGGGAGCGCGGCCTTGGCCATATCCACCGCCATCTGGTGATGGGGCACCATCATGCTCAGGAACGCGCGGTCAAAGGCTTTTCCCTCGAGTTTGGTCAGGGCGCTCAGGTCCATTTTGTCCATCTTCATGGCGCTGGACGCGTTGCCCATGCCCGGCATATTGCTGTGGTCCATCCCGGCCATGCCCTGGGCAAGGGCCGCGCCGGTCAGCAGGGCTCCTGCCGTCAGGAGGGTGATCAGGCCAGCAGGTTTGGGAGTGCGTCGTGTGGTCGTCATACCTTCACCCTAGAGAAGACATGTAAAGTTCCTGTAAAGCCCGCCCCGCGCGGTAGGCTCAGGGGGCGTATGCGCCTGTTTCCCCGACTGCTGCTCAACCACCTGGCCGTGATGGCGGTGCTCAGCGTGGTGCTGCTGGTGGCCGCAGAACTGGCGGCGCATCCGTTCATTCAGCACCACGTCAACGAGATGGTGCAGCTGCTGGGGGACGCGGGGGCCGCCATGCGCGGTGACCTGAATGAGGGCATGCGCGCCACCCTGACCCGCGCGCTGTTCAGTGCCCTGCCGCCCGCGCTGCTGGTGGCGGCCGTGACCGCGTGGGTGGCCGCGCGCCGGGTGACGGCGTCGGTGCGCACCCTGCAGGCGGGCAGCGCCGCCCTGGCCCGGGGGGAGTACCGCCGCCGCCTGCCGGAAGGCGGGCAGGATGAACTGGCGGAGCTCGCGCACAGCTTCAACACCATGGCCAGCACCCTGGCCAGCGTGGAGCAGTCGCGGGTGGAACTGATCGGGAACGTCGCGCATGAGTTGCGCGCGCCGGTCGCGGCGGTGCGCGGGTACGTGGAGGCCGCGCAGGACGGCGTGATGGCGCATGACCAGGCCTTGAGCGCCATTCAACGGGAACTGGCGGGCCTGGAGCGCCTGGCGGGGGACCTGAGTCTGGTCAGCCGGGTGGAGGCCGGGCAGGTGGAGTTGACGCTGCAGGACGTGCTGGTGGCGGCGTTGCTCGCCCAGGTGCAGGACCGGTACGCGCTGGCGTTCGAGGACAAAGGCGTGACACTCCAGGTAGACGCAGGCCGGGCAGGACTGCAGGTGCGGGCGGATCCGGCGCGATCAGTGCAGATTCTCGCGAATCTGCTGAGCAACGCGCTGCGGCACACCGCGCCGGGCGGTGCGGTGCGGGTGGGCGCGCAGGACGCCGGCGGTGGGGTGCGCCTCGTGGTGCAGGACACCGGCACCGGCATCGCGCCCGAGCACCTGCACCGGGTGTTCGAGCGCTTCTTCCGGGCGGACGCGGCCCGCACGCGGGGGGAGGGCTGTGGCGTGGGCCTGACGGTCGCGCGGGGCCTGACGCGGGCGATGGGGGGCGAGTTGAGCGTAACCTCCACGCCCGGTGTGGGGAGCGTGTTTCAGGTGGAGTTGCCGGCCAGCAGGGACCGGCTGGACCCGCCCGCCTTTACAGAAACGTAACGTCCGACCCGTACGGTGGCCGGGATGAGACGGATGGTCGGCTGGGGGGTGGGGGCGGCGCTGGTGCTGGCGCTCGTGGGGTGCGGGCGGGCGCCGAAGGCGCAGACCTTGAGTGGGGACTTTCACGCGCTGCAGGTGCTGGGCAGCGGCACGGTCCTGTACGGGGAGCATGCGGGGGTGCGCCGCAGCGTGGACGGGGGGCGGACGTGGGCCGCGCCGGACGGGGCAGGCGACGCCATGGCGCTCACCCGGACCCGGGACGGCACGGTCCTGGCAGGGCATGAGGTGCTGAAGGTCAGCCGGGATGACGGCCGGACCTGGACGGACCTGGGGTTCGGGAACCTGCCGGGCCGGGACCTGCACGGGTTCGCGGTGGACCCGGGCCGGCCGGAGGTGTGGTACGCGAACGTGATGGGGCGGGGGGTGTTCCGCACGGCAGACGGTCAGGACTGGACGCACCTGTCGGACGCCACGGCGGGCGCGTCGGTGCTCGCGGCAGGCCCGCAGCTCGCGCTGTACGCGCTGGACGCCCAGGGTCTGCTGGTGTCGCCGGACGGCGTGACCTGGACCCGGCGCCCGGACGCGCCGCGCGGCGTGCATCTGGATGTGCACCCGGACAGTGGCGTGCTGTTCCTGGCGGGGCCGGACGGCGCGTTCCGGTCCACCAATCAGGGGCGGACGTGGACGTCCCTCGCGTTGCCGGAAGGCGCGCGGCTCATCGCGGTGTCGCCTCAGAATGGGGATCAGTTGATCGCGGTGGGGCTCAGTGGCGCGGTGTACCGCTCGGCGAATGGTGGAGGCCGGTGGCAGTAAGGGAAGGGGGTGCACCGGGGTTCGTGCCTTGACCCCCGTCACGCCCTGACCTGCCGGACCGGCTCCATCACCTGTCTGACAGAAGCTTAACGAGCTTTGGTTACGGTAAGCAGCGTTCCAATCGTAAGGAGGACAGATGGATCCGGTGTTTGTGCAGATTGGCAATTTCACGATTGCCTGGTACGGCGTGCTGATCACGCTGGGGATTGTCGCGGGCGTGTGGCTGGGCACAAAGATGGCGCGGGAGCGTGGCCTGAACGTGGACCTGTTCAACGACATGATTCTGTGGATGATCGTCTGGGGCCTGGTGGGCGCCCGGCTGGTATTTGTGGCCACCTCCTGGCACCAGTTCGAGAACATTCCCTTCCCCCGGGTGCTGCTGGACATCGTCAACCTGCGCCAGGGCGGCATTTCCATTCACGGGGGCCTGATCGGCGGCATTCTGGTCATGCTGTACTACGCCCGCCGCAAAGGCATGGATTTCTACCGCTACGCCGACCTGTGCGTCCCGGGCGTGGCCTTCGGCATCATCGGTGGGCGCATCGGTAACATCATGAACGGCACCGACACCGTGGGCCGCGTGACCGGCTGGCCCGTGGGCTTCCGCTGGCCGGACAGCGCCCGCGCCTTTCACGACGGCATGTGCATCAAGAATGCCAACCCTGACATGGACCTGTCGCAGTACTGCCAGCGCATTGGCGATCAGCTCGTCATGACCGCGCCGGTGCACTTCACCCAGCTGTACGGCGTGATTATCGGCATCATCCTGTCGGTCGCCGCCTTTTTCTGGCTGCGGTCGCGCATTCCCGGCTGGGCCTTCTGGCAGTTCTGGCTGTGGTACTCGATTCTGCGCGCCGGCTGGGAAGAAACCTTCCGCCTCAACCCCCTGTCGCCCAGGGCCTACCTGAACCAGGGCCTGGACGCCCCCGGCATCGGCTTCTTTACCGACACGCACCTGATCAGCATTCCCCTGATTCTGGTCAGCATCTGGATGCTGCTGCGGTTGAGAAGAAGGACAGCGGCCGTGCCGGTGTAGCGCCTGATCCGCAGTGCTCCCATGGCCATTCTGGTGGAACCGCGCCTCCCTGTTGAGCCTGGGCCCGCCTCGGAAGGTCCTGGGGGATGAGGGTGGTCCACCGCAGTGGAAGTGAGGTGGGCGGTCTCCAGATGGTCAGCCCGGTATGGCCCGGGGCGCGTCCTCATCGCGGAAGCGGTACCCGACGCCACGCACCGTCTCCAGAAAGCGGGGGGCGTCCGGGGGATCACCGAGTTTGCGGCGCAGGGCGGTGATGTGCACGTCCACCACGCGTTCGGTGCCCGGGAAGTCCGGGCCCCAGACGCGTTCGAGCAGGCGTTCGCGGGACCAGGCCATGCCGGGGTGCTGCGCCATGGTGCTGAGCAGGTCGAACTCCAGTTTCGAGAGTTCGACCCGCACGCCGGCCAGGTGGACGTCGCGGGCGCGCAGGTTGATGGTGAGGTCGCCCAGCGTGAGGGTGTGGTGCACGCCGGCGCGGCGCAGCAGGGCGCGGATGCGGGCGGTGACTTCGCGGGGGCTGAACGGTTTGACCACGTAGTCGTCCACGCCGCCGTCCAGGCCCAGCAGTTTGTCGTCCTCTTCCCCGCGTCCGGTAAGCATCAGGATGGGCAGGCTCAGCCCGGCGGCGCGGGCGCCCCGGGCGAGCTGCACGCCGGTCATGCCGGGCAGCATCCAGTCGAGCACGGCGAGGTCCGCGCGGGGCAGCAGGGCCCAGGCGTCCGGGCCGGTCTGCGCTTCGAGCACGGTGTGCCCTTCGGCGCGCAGGTACACGCGCAGGACCTCCAGGATGGCGGGGTCGTCATCGACAATCAGGACGGTGGGCATGGCCGGCCTTCAGGGTGACAGGGTGAGGGGAGGGCGTGGTGAGGGAGAAAGGGAGCGGGCGCAGGTGCAGGGGCGCTGGGTGTGCCGGGACAGCGGCCGGTGGGCGGCGAGGACCAGGGTGGTGCGTGCCCCCGGCAGGGGGGTGGTCATGTTGGCCTGACGGCGGGCCACGGCGCTGGGTAGGCTGGCCCATGACCCCAAACACCTGGTGGGCCACGCGGCGCGTGGTCAGTTTCGCGGCCCTGTCGGTGCTGTTCCTGCTCGCCGCGCCGGCGCAGGCGCACCGGGACGGCTGTCACCGCTGGCACTCCTGCCCAAGTGACACCGGCTCGTACGTGTGCGGGGACCTGGGATACACCACGTATTGCGGGGGCACAGCCGCGCCCGCAGCAGCGCCGCGGGCCGCGTCGGCGCCGCCAGCGAGTGGGTCGAATGCGCGGTACACGACCACGGGCGTGAATTTGCGCGCTGGGCCCAGTGCGCAGACGCTGAAGCTGGCCACGCTGGCGAAAGGGGCGCGGGTCAGCCTGCTGGGCTGCGCGGCCAATTGGTGCCGCGTGACGTGGCGGGGTCAGACCGGGTACGTGGCCCAGGCGTACCTGCGGCGGTAAGGGAGCAATCGCATGCTCCGGCTCAACAGTCAGAACATTTGAAGTTTCCTGCCCAACTTAATTTGCTCGGTTCTGGCAACTTAGAGCGCCTATCTCTGTACCGGACATCTTCAGGTTGAGACTGTGCTGGACGGGTTCTGGCAACTTAACATCGGTAGGCTGGTGAGCTGTGATTGACCGGAAGCCCTACCGCCACCGTTTTCCCCTGAGCGTGATCGGCTACGCTCTGCGGCTGTACCACCGCTTCCCACTCAGCCAGCGGGACGTTCAAGAACTGCTCCACGAGCGCGGCATCCAAGTCAGTCACGAAACTCTGCGGCCTCTGTACCGGACATCTTCAGGTTGAGGCTGTGCTGGACGCAAAATTCCTGAACGTATGATCGG